>JANXXR010000313.1 GCA_025350525.1 Deltaproteobacteria bacterium | reverse complement strand
TATTCGCCAACGCGACGAAGGAGAAAACCGGAGGCGGCTGCTGTCCAGCGGCCAGGGCTCGGAGACGCCCGGCCGTCGGGCTAGCAAGGCGCGGGCGCGTGATAAGACACCCCGATGCAGGGCTTGGGCAGCTTCGCGCTGCGGCACTTCTCGCTGGTGCTCTTCGCGGCCACGCTGGTCGAGCAGGCGGGGCTGCCGCTGCCGGTCGCGCCGCTGCTGCTCGGCGCAGGAGCGCTGGCCCGCACCGGCGAGGCGAGCGCGCCCCTTGCGGTGCTCCTCTACCTCACCGCCTCCGGCCTCGCCCACCTCGGCTGGTTCTTCGCCGGCAGGTGGCGCGGGGCGGCCGTGCTCCAGCTGCTCTGCCGCATCTCCATCGAGCCGGACAGCTGCGTGCGCCGGACCGAGAACCTCTTCAGCCGCTACGGCAGCAAGCTGCTCTTCGGCGCCCCCTTCATCCCCGGCCTCGGCCTGGTGGCGCCGCCGCTGGCGGGGATCTCCGGCATGACGCTGCGGCGCTTTGCGCCCCTCGACACCGGAGGCTCCGCCTTCTACGCGCTGGTGCTGGTCTGCTTGGGCTACCTCTTCGGCCCCGCGCTGGGCCAGGTGCTCGAGGCGCTGGAGCGGGTGGCTGGCTCGGTGGGCGCGGGCCTCCTCCTGCTCCTCGCCCTCTACCTGATCGGCAAGCTCATCGCCCGCTACCGGCTGCTGCGCGAGCTGCGCATCGCGCGCATCACGCCGCAGGAGCTGAAAGAGCGCCTCGACCAGGGCGACGCTTCGGTCTCCATCATCGACCTGCGGCACGCGGTGGAGCTGGAGGTGGACGCGCGCACGCTGCCGGGCGCGCTGCGGATCGCGCTCGAGGAGCTGGACGCGCGCCACGCGGAGATCCCCCGCGACCGCGAGATCGCGCTCTACTGCAGTTGACCCAACGAAGCCTCGAGCGCCCGTGCGGCGCTCTTGCTACGGCGCCGGGGCATCGTGCGCGTCCGGCCGCTCGAGGGCGGATTTCACGCCTGGAAGGAGTTGGGCTTTCCCCTCAGCGACGCGATCGCCGGGGCGCGGCCGGGCACACTCTGACGGATTCCTAAAAGCGCGGTGAGCTTTCACAGCACCATGGTCCGCCGCCCCTCGAGGAGGATGCGGTGCTCGAGGTGCGCGCGGACGGCGCGGGCCAGCACCACCCGCTCGATGTCGCGGCCCACCCGCGCCAACTCCTGCGGCCCCATCTGGTGGGTCACGCGCTCGACGTCCTGTTCGATGATGGGCCCCTGATCGAGGTCCCTGGTGACGTAGTGCGCGGTGGCGCCGATGATCTTCACCCCGCGCTCGTGCGCCTGGTGGTACGGCCGCGCGCCTTGGAAGGCGGGCAAGAAGCCGTGGTGGATGTTGATGGCCACCGGCGCGCGGGCCACGAACTCGCCGCTGAGGATCTGCATGTAGCGCGCGAGCACCACCAGGTCGCAGCGGTGCGCGGCGATGAGCGCCAGCATCTGCTCCTCCCCCGCGGCTCTGGTCTGCGGCGTCATCGGCACCTCGACGAAGGGGATCCCGAAGCTCGCGGCCACCGGCTGCAGGTCGGTGCGGTTGCCGATGATGAGCGGCACCTCGCAGGCGAGCTCGCCCATCTTCTGGCGAAGCAACAGATCGTAGAGGCAGGCGGGCTCGCGGGTGACGAGGATGGTCACCCGGGAAAGGCGATCGCTGTAGCCGGCCGACCAGGTGCCCGCGAGCGTGGTCACCAGCGCGGCGAAGGACTGCTCCAGCTCTTCCCGCGCGTTGCCCGCATCGAGGACCACCGCCAGCCGCAGGAAGAAGCGCGGCCCGCCCGCGGCCCACGGGTCGCTGTGGGTCGAGCTGTCGATGATGTTGAGCCCTCGCGCGTAGAAAAATCCCGCCAGCCGCGCCACCAGTCCGGGCTGGTCGGGGGCCGAGACCAGAAACGTCGCCCGCGGATTCTCTGCCATGCGGCGAAGCTAGCACGCAGGTCCTGCTTCGGCCGCGGCGCCGATTGGGCGATAACGCCTGCATGCTGCCCGCCGCCGCCGACGCACCCGGCTTCGCCACCCGCGGCGCGCTCTTGTCGTGGCTGGAGGAGCAGGGCCTCGCTCACCTTTTGCGGCTCAGCCTGGGCGTGCTCGGCCCAGCGATCGAGGCGGCGCTGCAGCCGCAGTTCCGCTCGGCGAGCTCCAGGCGCTGCCTCGTCGAGCTGGCCAGCGACGAGGGCGTGGCCCGCTGGACCTCCGAGGCGCACCCGACGCCGAAGATGCGCGAGCTGCTCCCCCGGCTGGCGCTGCGCTTCATCGCCGCGCAGCAGGATGCCGCGCGGATGCTGCGCGCGTCCGTGCCGGCGCGCCTGCTGCCGCCGGACGATCCGCGTACGCATGCAGCCCACCGGCTCCTCCTCGAGCTGCGCAAAAAGATTCCCTCCACTGCGGCGCCGCGGCCCACGGCGCTGGAGGCGCTGCAGCACGATCCGCTCCTCCCCGGCTTCCGCCTGCGCGAACCCCGCTGGTCGG
The DNA here is from genome assembly GCA_025350525.1 of Deltaproteobacteria bacterium. GTDB lineage: Bacteria > Myxococcota > Myxococcia > Myxococcales > 40CM-4-68-19 > 40CM-4-68-19. The sequence goes on along the minus strand of JANXXR010000313.1, from coordinate 5,691 downwards.
AGCTGCCGCTCTACGCGCAGGACTTCTTCATCCTGCCGGAGGCGCAGCTGACCTTCACGCCCTCGGGCGTGCAGGCAACCTGCAGCTGCGGCGCGCCCTGCTGCGTGCACGTGCTCTGGGCCATCGACACCGTCCTTCTCTGGCTGCGGCAGCCGTGGACGCGCGCTTTTGGCGAGACGCTGGAGAACCTCCTGCTCCCGGCCTGGGACCGCACTCTGCGGGCCCTCGAGCGCGCCCTGGACGACAGCCCCCTCGGCGCTGCCGGGACGGAGATCTCCTTCCGCCTCGAGGTGCTCGAGGACTTCGGGGTGATGATCTCCGCCGCCGTGCAGCCGCGCGCGAAGAAGGGCCAGCCCGTAGCCGCCCGGAAAGTGAGCCGGCAGCGGCTGCTCGCCGAATACGGCGCGCTGCTCTCTCCCGCCGATGCGCGCATCGCGGCGCTGCTCGACGAGGTGCCCGCCTCGGCGGCGCTGCTGCGCGAGCTGGTCGATCATCCACGCCTCTTCCTCGAGGACACGCAGCACCTGGTCCGCGTCGAGCGGGCGCAGGTGGGCCTGGTCGCGGAAGAGCGGGGAGGCTCCGTCGTCGTCACCGCCGGAGTGGACGGCACGGCGCTTCCTGCCGCGCTGCTCGAGCGCGTGCGCCGGGCCCGGCCGCAGGAGGCGCTCTTCCTCTGGTTCGAGGAGTCGCGGCTGCTCACGCTCATCGAGGCGGGGCCCGAGGTCCGGGCGCTGCTCGGCGTCCTGCACAAGCACGGCAACACCTTTCCGCCCGAGAGTCACGGCGCGCTGCTGGAGAAGCTGTCGCAGCTCTCGGCCCGGGTGCCGGTGGCGCTGCCGCGCAGCGTGATGGGCGAGTCGGTGCCGCCGCAGAACCTCTGCGTGGTGCGGCTCGAGGCGCAGCCCGGAGGACGGGTGCGGCTCGAGCTGCGCACGCGGCCGCTCCTCGACAGCGCGACCTTTGCTCCCGCAGAGGGCGCGCGCGACGTGCACGTGCGCCGCGGCACGGGCGCCGTGCACGCCGTCCGCGACTTCGCCTCCGAGCGCGCCGCCGCCGCGGCCCTGCAAGTGCGCCTGCCCCTCGACACCGCCGAGCCCGAGGAGAAGCCCTTCACCTTTCTCTTTCCCTCGGCGGAAGGAGCGCTCTCGGTGCTGGCCGCCTGCCGCGCGCGCTCGCCGCCGCCCGGGCTGGAGTGGATCTCGGCGCCGCTGCGACTGCACGCGCCGCGGGGACTGAAGGATCTCCGCGTCGCCGTCGAGAAGCGGCGCGACTGGTTCGGCGTGCTGGGCGGGCTGGCGGTGGAAGGAGAGCGCGTCGAGCTGGCGCGGCTTCTCGACGCCGCCCGTCGCAAGCAGCGGTTCGTCCAGGTCGGCGGCGACTCCTGGGTCGAGATCGAGGCCGCGCTGCGCGAGCACTTGGAGCGCATCGCCGACCACGCGCACGCCTCGCGCCACGGGACGGAGGTCGGCCCCTCGGCGGTGGGCGCCTTTGCCGCGCTGGCGGAAGCCGGGGCAGAGGTCGAGACCGACCGGAGCTGGAAGGCGCTGGCCGAGCGCATCTTCGCCGCCCGCGAGCTGCATCCGCGGGTGCCGCGCGCGCTGCGGGCCACGCTGCGCGATTACCAGCTGGAGGGCTTTCGCTGGCTGACGCGGCTGGCCTCCTGGGGCGCGGGCGCCGTGCTCGCCGACGACATGGGGCTGGGCAAGACGGTGCAAGCGCTGGCGCTCTTGCTCGACCGCCGCAAGCTGGGCCCGCAGCTGGTGCTGGCGCCCACCTCGGTGGGCTTCAACTGGCTCGACGAAGCCCGGCGCTTCGCGCCCGCCCTGCGGATGACGCTCTTCGCCGACGCGCAGGATCGCGGCGGCGCGCTGGGAAAGCTGGGCCCCGGCGATGTGCTGGTGCTCAGCTACGGCCTGCTCGCCCGCGACCTTGCGCGGCTCTCGGCGCTGCGCTTCTCGACCATCGTCTTCGACGAAGCGCAGACCTTAAAGAACGCCCACACCCAGCGCTTCCGGGCGGCGCGCGCGCTGCAGGGCGACTTCAAGGTCGCGCTCTCGGGCACGCCGCTCGAGAACCACCTGGGCGAATTGTGGAGCCTCTTCGCGGTGGTCTTTCCGGGGTTGCTCGGCAGCCACGAAGCCTTCCGCACCCGCTTCTCCTCGCCCATCGAGCGGCAGGCCGATCCGACGGCGGCGCCCGCGCTCGCCCGCGTGCTGCAGCCGTTCCTGCTCCGGCGCACCAAGGCGCAGGTGGAGGCGCAGCTTCCGCCGCGGACCGAGGTGCGCGTGCCGGTGGTCCTCTCGCCGCCGGAGTGGCAGCTCTACGAGGACGCGCGCCTCGCCGCGCTCTCCGATCTGGAGACGCGCAAGAGCAAGCTGCGCGAGCAGGAGCGGCGCATCGAGGTCCTGGCCGCGCTCACCCGGCTGCGCCTGCTCGCCTCGCACCCGCGCCTCTACGATCCGGCCTCGAAGCTCGCCTCCGCCAAGCTGACGCGGTTCCTCGAGCTGGTGCTGGAGCTGCGCGCGGAAGGGCAGCGCGCGCTGGTCTTCAGCCAGTTCACCTCGCACCTTTTTCTGGTGCGCGAGCTCCTGGACGCGCAGGGCATCGGCTACGAATACCTCGACGGCCAGACGCCGCAGGGCGCGCGGGCGACCCGGGTCCGCGCCTTCCAGGAGGGCTCGGCGCCGCTCTTCCTCATCTCGCTGAAGGCCGGCGGGTTCGGCCTCAACCTGACCGCGGCGACCAGCGTCATCCACCTCGACCCCTGGTGGAATCCGGCGGTGGAGGATCAGGCCTCCGACCGCGCCCACCGCATCGGGCAGGATCGCCCGGTCACCGTCTACCGGCTGGTGGCGCGGGGCACCATCGAGGAGAAGATGCTGGAGCTGCACGCGCACAAGCGCGCGCTGGTGCAGGGCGTGCTCGAAGGCAAGGAGCTGGCCGGCAAGCTCTCGGTGCGGGATCTCCTCGGGCTGCTCTCCGCCGGGCAGGTGACGGCGCAGGTGGCGCGGACCCGGCACTGAGGCTGGCCCGCAGCGTCCGATCATTGTCCCGTCTCGTCCTTGGCGCGGGCCTTGGGGAAGGCTAGATCTGTCCGCATGAACAAACTCCGCAGCGGCGCGCAGGCGCTCCTCGTCATCGACGCGCAGGACTCCTTCAAGCTCTCATCGCTCTGGGCCCGGCGCGGCAACCCGGCCTTCGAGCGCAACGTGGCGGCGCTGATCGCCGCGTACCGCGCCGCCCGTTGCCCCGTGGTGTTTTTCCTCCACACCGACAGCGATCCCGGCTTCGAAGAGACCAGCCCGCACTTCCGCGTCATGCCCGGCCTCGAGCCGCGCGCGGACGAGCCCACCTTCGTCAAGCGGACCCGCAACTGCTTCACCAGCACGCCGCTCCTTCCCTGGCTGCTCGAGCGCGGCGTGGGGCGCGTGGCCATCTGCGGGATCCAGACCGAGCAGTGCTGCGAGACGACCGCGCGCGTGGCCAAGGACCTGGGCCTCACCGTGGACTTCGTCACCGAGGCGACCACCACCTTTCCCATCGCCCACCCCGATCGTCCGGGCGAAGAGCTGGGCGTCGAGGCGATTCGCGAGCGCACCGAGTACGTCTTGCGCGGACGCTTTGCCCGTATCGCCACCGTGGCGACGCTGGTCTCCGAGCTGGCGGCGCTTTAACCTGCGCGGGCAGGGCCGGGTCTTGATTGCAAGGAGGGATTCAAAATGATGAACAAGCTCATGGGTAGCATCCTGGCCGGACTTCTGCTGTTGGGCGCCGCGGCGCGCGCCGACGACAACGACCCCGCCGATCAGCAGGTCGCTGCCGACAAGACGAAGGTGAAGGCGGACACCACCAAGGTGATGGGCGACCGGCAGAAGGACCGCGCCGATCGCGCGCAGCTCGCCGCCGACCGCGCCAAGCTTCTGCAGGACAAGGCCGCCGGAAACACGGCCGCCGTCCAGGCCGACCGGGCCGCTCTCAAGGCCGACCGCGCCAGCTTCAGGGCCGACGAGAAGCAGACCCGCGCCGACCGCGAGGAGCGCCGCGACGACCTGAAGCAGCTGCGCAAGGACCGCCGCGCCGACCGCCGCGAGGACCGCAAGAAGGGCAAGTAGGCTGGTCAACGGATCAGGCAGCCCGGCGCCGCCACCAGCGCGCCGGGCTGCCACAATGCCGGCGCATGATCCCGGCCCAGATCCTCGACGAAGTCATCCGCAGCGTCAGCGCCCTGCTTCTCGGTGGGGGCTACAAGAAGTCGGCGCGCAGCTTCGTTTCCATCGCGGACGGCGTCGCCCGCGTCATCCAGTTCAGACCAGCCAGCTGAAGAAACCAGAGGAGGCCAGCTTCACGCTCAGCCTGCTGGTCACCTCCACCGCCTTCCACGAGGCGTACAGCGGCACGGCCTTTCCCAGGAATGCGGGCAGCGCCGAGCCGGTGATGCAGGCCGAGATCGGGCGGCTTTTGCCCGACGGCGAGCCGGTCTGGTGGAGCCTCAAGCCGGGGGTGAGCAGCGCGCTCATCGCCAGGGAGGTGCAGGCGCTCTTGCGGGACACCGCCTTGCCGTTCCTGGCGCGCTTTCCCACCGAGGCCGCGCTCCTCGCCGAGCTGCAGGGCGGGGCGGAGCTGCCCGGCTTTTCCGCCATGCGCGAGCGCTGCCGCGCGGTCCTCCTCGCCAGGAGCGGAAAGAAAGGCGAGGCGGGCAAGGTGCTGGCCGCGCTCCTCGAGGCCAACTCCGCCGCCGGGCTCGAGGGCTTTCGCGAGTCGGTGCAGGAGCTGGCGAAGCGGATCGGCGTCAAGCCGTAGCCTCGGTCAGCTCTTAGGCCCCGGCCCCGGCCGCGCCTGCTTGCGGACCTTCTTGAGGAAGGTCTGCGTGCAGCGGCCGTGGGTGCTCTCGTGGTTCATGATCTCGGCGAGCAGCCGCGTCTTGGCGTCCTCGGTGAGGACGGTCGAGGCGCTCACTTCGCTGGCGAGCTGCGCACCCTCCGGGGTCACCGGAACTTTCGGTCCCTTGGCGACGGCTTCCGGGCGCGCGTGGTGCGACGGCTTGGTCTTGGTGACGTCGTGGAAGGCGGTCGAAGTGTCGCCGCGCCGGCCCGAGCCGTGGCAGCCGGGACAGGTGGCCGTGCTGCGGCCCAGCGCATTGCCGATGCGCCCGTCTCCTCCGCACAGGCGGCAGTCACCCTCCATGGAAACTCACCTCTCGAGATGTTGCCCGCATGCGGATGACCTGTACCACCATTCGGCAAGCGGCCGGGAGCCTGGCCTCTCCCCTGCCGTCGCGGTTCTCTCCGGTGGCCGCGAACATCCATGGCACAATCCCGGCAATGCTTGCGACTGCCAGCGTAGTGACCTACGCCCTCCTCCTCCTGCTCTGGTCGGCCATCTTCACGCTCTACCTGCGCCAGCGGCGCGAGGCGCAGCGGAGCGCCCCGCTCGTCGCCGTGCTCATGTCGGTGCTGGCGTTGGACGCCCTCAAGTCGGTGGTCGAGAGCGGCTACTTCGGCCTCGTCTGGGCCTGGCAGTACGGCTTTCTCGGCAAGAGCTTCGCGGTGCTCAGCCGGCCCGGGCCGCTCACCGCGGTCAAGTTTCTGAACCTGGTGGTGGCAGGCATCGTGCTCTTCCGGCTCATCCGCGTCTGGATCCCGACGCGGCTGGCCGAGCGCTCGGGACAGCTCGCCAAGCTGGGCGAGCTCG
>JANXXR010000289.1 GCA_025350525.1 Deltaproteobacteria bacterium | reverse complement strand
CCCGCAGTCGAAGGGCTTCTTCGACAAGGTGAAGGAGCTGTTCGGCAGCGAAGAGGCGGCGGACGACGAAGTCGCCAGCGGATAGGCGCCAGAAAAAAGAATCTTCTCCGCGACTCCGTGGTGCGCCTTCAGGCTTAGCGGCGCGTTTCTTTCTAGCGGCCCGCCTGCAATCGCGTAACCTTGGCCCGGGGTCGCGCGTAATGGGAACAGGACCGGCAGAAGAAGACCTCATGTCGGCCTACGTGGCGGGCGACGCCCGCGCGTTCGAGCAGCTGTTTGCCCGGCTCGGCCCCAGGGTGCACGCGTTCTTCCTGCGGTCGTTCCGGGACTCCTCGGTGGCGGACGACTTGTTGCAGGTGACGTTCATGAAGGTGCACAGGGCGCGGGACCGATACGACCAGGGCCTCCGGGTTGCCCCCTGGGTGTTCACGGTGGCGGCGCGGGTGCGGCTCGATGAGCTGCGCAAGCGGCTGCGGCTGCCCGAGGACGCCGACGAGGAGGCGCTGGCCCGCGCCGACGCGCAAGCCTTCAGAGGCCCGCCCCCCGACACCGACCTGGTGGACGCCGTGCGCGCCGCCCTCGAGAAGCTGCCCGAGAGCCAGCGCACGGTCATCCACCTGCACCGCTACGAAGGGATGACCTTTCCCGAGATCGCCAAAGTCCTGGGCACGACGGCGGGAGCGATCAAGCTGCGGGCCTTCCGCGGCTACGAGACGCTGCGTAAGGAGCTGGAAGGAGTGCTCTCGCCATGAGCGCCTGCGACGAGCGGCGGCTCGATGCGGCCGGGACGGCCTCGCTGCCCGAGGGCGATCCCGAGCGCGAGGCCTATCTGGCGCACGCCCGCGGCTGCCCCGGCTGCCTCCAGGCGTTTCGCGCAGGCGAGAAGCTGATGCGCATGATCGAGGCGTCGCCCTTGCCCCTGCCGTCGCGGGAAGCGCTGGAGCGCGCCTCGGCGGCCATCGCGGCGGACCTGCGCGAGAGGAAGGCTCGGGCCCAGAAAAGGCCGCGCTGGATCTGGCCCGCGGCCGCGGCGGCGGTGGCTGCCTTCTGCGTGCCGGTGCTGCTCGAGCACCAGCTGCAGCGGGAAGGACTGGCCGCGGCGGTGCTGGTGCTGGTGGCGGCGACGCTGCTGGCTGGAACTGCCGGCGCGCTGCGGGCGGGCGCGCTGGTGACGCTCGCGGCCTCGGCCGGCTTCGCGCTCGCCGCCGGCGGAGTGCCGGTCGGACTGCTCTCGACGCCGCTGCACCTGGGAGGCATCGACTGCGGCTTTACCGAGCTGCTCGCGGCCACCCTGCCGCTCGTGGCGGCCGCCTGGATGTTCCGGCGCCGCCCCCAACCGGGAGCGCTGGCCACGGCAGCGGCGGCGGGCGCGCTCGCGGGACAGGCGGCGCTGCACCTCGTCTGCGGGGGCAACCACAGCGCCGTGCACCTCTGGCTCTTCCACGTGGGCGGCGTCGCCGCGGCGGCGCTGGCCGGTTGGATGGTGCAAGGCCGCCTGGTCGCCGCGCGGGCCTGAGCGGTCGAAGCGGTCAGTGCGAGAGGATGGGAAACCGCGGCCGCGGCATCTGCACTTCGGGCTGCACCAGCCGCGCGCCGGCCTTCATCGCGGCGCCGATCTGCTCGGCAGGCCCTTCGGCGCCGACGATGCCGCCCACCAGGTCGTAGTCGCCCGCCTGCTCGATCTCGACGCGGACGATCTGCCCCGCCCGCGCCTGGCCGCGATTCACATAGACCTTGCCGTCGATCTCGGGCGCCTGTCCCATCCAGCGACCTTCGAGCAGCAGCTCGGTCTCGTCGGAGACGCCCTCGACCAGCACGTCGAGCGTGCGGCCCACCAGCTTCTGCTGGTGCTCCTTGCTGATGCGCCTTTGTAAACCAAGTAGCTTTTTCTGCCGCGTCGCCTTCACCCGCTGCGAGAGCTGGCCGTCCAGATCGAACGAGGGCGTGCCCTCCTCGCGCGAGAACTGGAAGACGCCCACCTTGTCGAAGCGCATCTCCTCGACGAAGTCGCACAGCTGCTGGAAGTCGGAGTCGGTCTCGCCCGGAAAGCCGACGATGAAGCTGGTGCGAAAAGTCAGGGCGGGCACGCGGTCGCGCAGCTTGCGGACCAGCTTCTTGACCCAGGCCGCGTCGCGCCCGCGCTTCATGCGGCGCAGCACCGGGTCGGCGATGTGCTGCAGCGGCATGTCGAGGTAGCGCGCCAGGTTCGGCTGCTTGCCGAGGGCGTCGATGAGCGCGTCGGGGAAGTCGCGCGGATAGGCATAGTGCAGGCGGATCCATTGCGCGGGCACCTCGCCCAGCGCCTGCAAGAGCTCGTGCAGCTTGGGACGGCCGGGCAGGTCGTGGCCGTAGGCGGTGAGGTCCTGCGCCACCAGGTTCAGCTCGACCGCGCCCTCTTTGACGAGCCGCTGCGCCTCGCTGACGATGTCGGCGATGGGCCGCGATCGCTGCAGGCCGCGCAGCGTGGGGATGATGCAGAAGGTGCACTTGTTGTCGCAGCCCTCGCTGATCTTCACGTACGCGGTCCAGCGCGGCATCGAGTTGCGGCGCGGCGTCTTCGCGTCGGCGATGTAGTCGGGATCGGGGATGACGGCGCGGTCGCGCTCGCCGCGCAGGATCGAGGCGATGCGCGGATAGGCGGAGGTGCCGACGAAGTAATCGACCTCGGGCATCTCGGCCTGCAGCACCTCGGCGTAGCGCTGCGTGAGGCAGCCCGCGACCACCAGCGCCTTGCACTTGCCGGTCTCTTTCAGCTGCGCGTGCTCGAGGATGGCGTCGATCGACTCCTGCTTGGCCTCGCCGATGAAGGCGCAGGAGTTGATGAGGATGACTTCCGCCTCCTCGGGCGCGTCGACCAGCTGGTAGCCCTCGTCGAGGAGGCTGCCGAGCATGACCTCGCTGTCCACCCGGTTCTTCGGGCAGCCCAGGGAGAGCAGGTAGAGCGACGGATGTTCTGGCAGCGCAGTCTTTTGCATGATGTGAGTCGGCCCGGGTCCTTACAACAGTGGCCGGGCGGAGATCCAGCCTGTCGTGAGGTCGAGGGAGGCAGGCAGATGCGCTGGACCGTCATTTCGATGCTGATGATTGCAGCGTGCGGCGGCTCGTCCGTCGAGTGGGCGGGCAAGTGGAGGCAGCCCGCGGGCCTCCCGGCCGGCTCGTATATGGTAGCGACTTTAGGTGGCAGCGGCACCACCATCACCGGCGGCGGGACACAGTACCGCGAAGCAGGCATGCCCGCGGCCTTCACCGTGCAGGGCACGACGGCGCCTGTGCCGGGCCCGGGCGTAACCATCACCTACAGCGACAGCTCGACCGAAGGCTTTTCTTTCGGCCAGCCCGACCACAACCACCTCACGCTGCAGAACGCGCAGCGGACGGTGAACCTGACCCGCGAGTAGCGCTACTTCGCGGCAGAGGCCTTGGAGGGATCGTCCGCGGGGTTCAGGTAGTGGATGTCGAAGGGCCCGACGCCGTGCAGTTCGAGCACGGTCTCGCCCTTGGCCTCGGCGGCGTGGTGCATCTTGCCCGGAAGGAAGTGGTACGCGCCCGCCTCCAGGTTGTGCGCGGGCGAATCCATCTTGTCGCCCATGTGCAGGACGAGGGTGCCGGACATGACGGTCAGGTTCTCGTCCATGCTGTGCCAGTGCGGCGCGATCCGGTAGCCGTCGGGCATCTTGAAGCGCATGGCGAAGGGCACCTTCTTCGACGGGTCGCCGTGGAGCACCGCGATCATCCCGCCCTTGGGCAGGCTGGGCGGCGCCTCGCCATACTTCACCTCGGCGGCGTTGACGAAGACGGGCTCCGCCTTGGCGGCGGGCTTCTTGGCGGCAGCCTGGGCGATGGCTGCGCAACAGAACACGACGGCGCAGGCAGCGCCGGAGAACAGCATGGTCTTCATGGTCGATCCCCCTTGCGCGCCGCCATAGCGCTGCCGGACTGCGGGCTCAAGTCCTGCCGCGTCTGGTAAAATTTCAGTCGCGGAAGTTTTCGAAGATGAGGTCCACCTGCAGCTCGTCCTGCTTGCCGCGGGCCAGCTGCATCGCCGCCTGCAGGTCGTCGCGGTTCTTTCCGGAGACGCGCACCGCGTCGCCCTGGATGGCGCCCTGGACTTTCAGCTTGCTGTCCTTGATGGCCTTGACCAGCGCCTTGGCCTTCTCGATCTCGATGCCCTGCGCGAAGGTCAGGGACTGCGAGACGAACTTCCCCGAGTGCTCTAGGTCGCCGTACTTCACGCCGCGCAGCGCGACGCCGCGCTTGGCCAGCTTCTCGACCAGGACGTGCCGCGCCGCCTCGAGGCGCTGCTCGGTGCTGGAGCGGACCTTGATGCCCTTCTCGGGCGGCGCCAGCATGGCGAGCGAGGTCTCGGTGCCCTTGAAGTCGTAGCGCTGGTCGATCTCCTTCTTCGCCTGCTGGAAGGCGTTCTCGACCTCGGGCTCACTCACCTTGCTGACGATGTCGAAGCTCGGCATCTCACATCTCCAGGACGACGGGGAGGACCATGGGGCGTTTCTCGACGCCCTTCTTCCAGACGGAGCGGACGGCGCGGCGGAGCGCTTCTTCCACCATGCCGTGGTCGGTGCGCTGCGCAGGAGCCAGCTCGGCGAGCGCGTCCAGCGCGGCCTGGCGGGCCTGGGCCAGGCGCGCTTCGTCGAGGCCGGCGACGCCCTTGCCGAGCAGTTCGGGGCCGCGGACCACCTCGCCGCTCTTGTGATCGAGCACGCAGAGGCAGACCAGCATGCCGGTCTCGGCGAGCAGCTGGCGATCGCGCAAGGTCACCTCGCCCACGTCGGCAAAGGCGCCGCGGGCGTCGAGGTAGAGGCGGCCGGCGCTGACGGCGTTGGGGACGGCGGCGACGATCTCGTCCTGGCGCAGCTCGACGGCGTCGCCGTCCTCGATGATGACGCAGGCAAGCGGGTTGACGCCGGCCAGCTCCGCCGTGCGCGCGTGCGCCGCCAGCATCCGGTACTCGCCATGAATGGGGACAAACGACCGAGGGCGGACCAGGTCGATCATCATCCGCTGCTCGCCCTGGCAGGCGTGGCCGCTGGTATGGATCAGCTCGCCGCTGCCGCTGCTGGAGGAGAGCACGCGGCAACCGCGGCGCACCAGGTGGTCGATGAGGTTGCCGAGCGCGCGGTCGTTGCCGGGGATGACGCGGCTGGAGAGGATGACGAGATCGTTCTTCTCCAGCTGGACGGTAGGGTGCTGGCCGAGGGCGAGGCGGGAGAGCGCCGAGCGCGGCTCGCCTTGCGCGCCGGTGCAGAGGATGACCAGATCGCGCGGAGCAAAGTGGGCCGCCGCCTCCGGGTCGACGAAGCAGTCGGGAGGGCAGCGCAGGTAGCCCAGGTCCATCGCCAGGCGCACGTTGGTCTGCATCGAGCGGCCGAGGATGACGAGCTTGCGGTTCTGCGCCAGCGCCGCGCGGATCACGCTCTGCACGCGGTGGATGTTGGAACCGAACATGGCGACGACGACGCGGCCCTTCGCCAACGGGCCGGCGAGGATGCGGGCCAGCGACTCGCCCACTTCGCGCTCGGAGACGCTGGTGCCTTCGCGCTCGGCGTTGGTGGAGTCGGAGAGCAGGCAGGCGACGCCCTCCTCGCCCAGCTCGGCGAAGCGGCGCACGTCGAGCAGCTTGCCGTCGACGGGGCTCCAGTCCACCTTGAAGTCGCCGGTGTGGACGACGAGGCCCGCCTCGGTGAGGAGCGCATAGCCGACGGCGTCGGGCACCGAGTGCGGCACTTGCAGCGGCTCGAAGTCGAGGTGGTCGCCCACCATGCCCATGCCGCGCGGCGAGACCTCCTGGAAGTCGGCGGTCATGCCGTGCTCCTTGAGCTTCTCCTTGACGACGGCGAGGGTGAACTTGGTTCCGCAGACGGTGGTGTCGGGGAACTCCCTCAATAGATAGGGCAGCGCGCCGATGTGGTCCTCGTGCGCGTGGGTGAGCAGGACCGCGTCGAGCTTGCCCGCGGCCTTGAGGTAGCTCAGGTCGGGCGCGATCACTTCCACGCCCAGCGCCTGCTCGGCGTTGGGGAACATCAGGCCGCAGTCGATGACGACGCGGTCGCCGCCCGACTCGACCACCATGCAGTTCATGCCGACTTCGCCGAGGCCGCCCAGGGGGATGATCCGGACTGAGGCGGACGTCGGCACGCCGCACTTCTCCTACGCCGCGCTCTAGAAGGCAACGGCCTCGGCCAAAACTGTGGCTTCAAAGCGCACCACGGAGGCACGGAGGGCACGGAGGTTTTTTGGGGGTTTGCGGGGCCACCATCGAGGGGGCGCGTCACCTCGGGC
>JANXXR010000269.1 GCA_025350525.1 Deltaproteobacteria bacterium | reverse complement strand
GTCGGGCAGGCACTGGCGCGGGCCCTGGCCGGTGCCCGAGAGATCGACGCAGGAGAACCCGTGCGCGCAGTCGGCGGCGGCCTTGCAGTGTACGGCGCAGAAGGTCTCCTGCGACTGCAGGTTGCGCACGCAGAGGTCGCCTGACCCGCCGCACTCGAGGTCGCCGGCGCAAGGGGCGCAGAGCGGGCGTCCACCGCGGCAGCTGCCGGCGTCGGGCAGGCAGCGCTGTCCGCCCTCTGCCGCCTTGCAGGAGAAACCGGCGGCGCAGCCGGCCCCGCAGGCCGAGACGCAGAACCGCTCGCCGGCGGCGTCGGCGTGGCAGCTGCCGGTACCGCACTGGAGGTCGCTCGTGCAGGGCCCGCACGACGAGCGGGTGACCGGGATGTAGCAATGCGCGCCCTTGCTGTCGCACTTGAGCCCGGCGGGGCAGTCGTCGTCCGTGCCACAGACGCCGCCCGCGCCCAGCGCCTGGCAGACGCTGCCAAAGGTGGGCGCGCCCGCACAGAGGAAGCTGGCCGGACAATCGGCCGCGGCCTGGCACGCCTGCGTGCAGTAGGCGCTGCTGCTGTCGAGCACGAGGCAGTTGCCCGAGGCGCAGGCTCCGTCGCGCCCCGCGGAGCAGTCGGCTCCGATGAGGCCAGGCGCCTTCGCGGAGCCGCTGCCGCAGGCCGCCAGCAGAAAGTAGCCTGCCAGTGCCAAGGCAAGCGAGGGCCGGAACATCCGGAATGCCTACCACCGGTGCCTCGGAGGACCAACCGTCGTTTGACCTATAGTTGTCGCCGGTCCCCGAAAGGCCGTATCGTTGCGCCGTGGGGGATCCTTCGACATCTTCGCCGCCACCGCCGGCGGGGTCCGACGCCAGCACGGCCCCGCCGCCGCTCCTCGACGGCATCGTCCGCGTCAAGGTCCCGCCCGACAAGATCCTGCCCTTCCTCGCCAAGACGCATCTCTTCAAATCCGTGGACAAGACGGTGGTGGGCAAGGTCGGGCCCATGCTCCAGGGCCTCGAGTGCGCCGAGGGCAGCGAGCTCGTCACCGCCGGCAAGATCAACGACGGCATCGGCATCCTCTTCTCCGGCAAGGCGCAGGTGCTCCTGCCCGCTTCGGGCGGCGAGCTTTTGCAGGTCGAGGACCTCGAGCCTGGCGACCACTTCGGCGAGGTGGGCGCGCTGCTTGGCAAGCCCAGCCCCTACTTCGTCATCGCCTCCGAACCGTCGCGGATCCTCTGGCTGCCCGCCACCACCGCGCAGAGCCTGATCGCCAACGTGCCGGCGGTGGGCGAGGCGATGTCGCGGCGGCTCACCGAGCGGGTGCTGACCTTCGCCGCCGTCGAACGGCAGCGCGGGCCGGAGGTGATGTCCGACCTGGAGTCGCAGCTGCTCGAGACGGTCAACCCGGGCATCCACGCGCCGCCGCTGCAGACCATCGCCCCCGAGCCCGACGACGCCATCCCCTTCGCCGAGGTGCGCGACTTCGACCTCTCGCCGTCGGTGCTGGGCATGGTGCCGGGCAAGCTGGTGCGCAGCTACCGGCTCCTGCCGGTCCGGCTGGCGGGCAACCTGCTCACCGTGGCCATGGTGAACCCGCGCGACGCCGCCGGCCTCGCCGAGCTGCGGCGCACGCTGCCGTCGGTGACGCTGGTGCCGGTCGCCATCGGGCTCGAGGACTTCAACAGTGCGCTGGTGCGGCTCAAGCTCGACGACTCCGGCAAGTCGCGCAGCACCGCGGGGGCCCGCATCAACCCCGACTCCTTCCAGTTCGAGCTCAACGACCCCGAGCGCGACGCGCCGGCCCGGCAGGTGGGGGACGACTCCATCAAGCTGGTCAACCGCATGATCGCCGCCGCCCTCGAGCGCGACGCCTCCGACATCCACATCGAGCCGACGCCCGCGGGCTTCCGGGTGCGCTACCGGGTCAACGGCGTGCTGCAGGACTGGTCGGACCAGATCCCGCAGGGGACTTCGCTCAAGGGCATCACCGCGCGCATCAAGGTGCTGGCGGGGCTCGACATCACCGAGCGGCGCCTGCCGCAGGACGGCCGCATCGGGCTGACCGCGGGGCGCCGCGAGATCGACCTGCGCGTCTCGACGCTGCCCGCCAACCGCGGCGAGAAGATCGCGCTGCGCGTTCTGGAGGCGGCGGGCAGCACGCGGCCCCTGGAGCAGATCTTCTTCGAGCCGGGCGTGCTCACCGCCATCCGCAGGGCGCTCAACCGGCCCTACGGCGGCATCGTCGTCGCCGGGCCCACCGGGTCGGGCAAGACCTCCTCGCTCTACTCCATCCTCAACGAGCGCAAGCTCACGCGGCCCGACACCAACATCATGATGGTGGAGGACCCCATCGAGTACCGGCTGCCCGGCGTGGTGCAGGTGCAGGTCAACGCCGCGGTGGGGCTGGGCTTCGCGCAGGTGCTGCGGGCCATGCTGCGGCAGGATCCCGACGTCATCGTGCTGGGCGAGATGCGCGACGAGGTCAGCGCGCAGCTGGCGCTGGAAGCGGCCATGACCGGACACCTGCTCCTCACCTCGCTGCACGCCAACAACGCCATCGCGGCGCTGCAGCGGCTGGAGAACCTGGGCTGCGGACGGGCGCTGATCGCGCAGTCGATCCACCTGGTGCTGGTGCAGCGGCTGGTGCGCAAGCTCTGCTCGGCCTGCCGCAAGCTCGACCCGCCCACGCCGGCGCTGCTCGAGTCGCTGATCTCGCGCAAGATCGTCGACAAGGGAACGCAGGTGCTGCCCCACGCGCCGGGCTGCGACGCCTGCGCCGGCACGGGCTACGTCGGCCGCGCGGTGGTGGTGGAGGCGCTGCAGATCACCGATGCGGTGCGCGAGGCCATCTCGGGCGGCAAGTCGCTGAGCGAGGTCGAGACCATCGCCGAGGAGGGCCGCGCCCTCTTGCCCTTCATGGACTACGCGCGGGTGCTGCTGCAGAAGCAGGTGATCAGCGCCGCCGAGGTGCTGCTGTCGCTGGCGGACTGACGCGCGCGCCTCGGGCGGGCCCGCGCCTCGCGGGCGTGGACGGCTGCCGGAACGGCTGGGTCGTGGCCACCGACGCGGGCGCCCGGCTGGTGAGAAGCTTCGCGGAGCTGCTGGCGGAGCGCTTCGCGCTCGTGCTCATCGACATCCCCATCGGCCTGCTCGAAGGACCGCGCCAGTGCGATCTCGCGGCGCGGAAGCTGTTGGGCCCGCGCCGCGCCTCCGTCTTCCCGGCCCCGCCGCGGCGGCTCCTGAAGGCGCGGCGGTATGCCGGGCAGTGCTCGATCCAGCTCTGGAACATTCTGCACAAGATTCGCGAAGTGGACGCGGGCATGAACAGGCGCCTGCAGCGGCGGGCGCGCGAGGCTCATCCGGAGTGCTCCTTCGCGCTGCTCAACGGCGCGCCGCTGCGGTTCTCGAAGAAGACGGCAGCCGGCGAGGCCGAGCGCCGCCGGCTGCTGAGGCCCCACTTCGGCGAGATCGCCGCGGTGCCGGGCGCCGGGCGCGACGACGTGCTCGACGCCTGGGTCCTGCTCTGGTCCGCGCGGCGGGCCGCGGCCGGCGAGGCGCGGATTCTCGGCGACGGCGAGCGCGACCCGCGCGGGCTGCGCTGCGAGATCGTCGGCTGACGGTCCGCGCAGCCCGAGCGCTGCGAACTACTTCACCGCGGGGCGGACCACCACGATGGACTTGTCGTAGCCCGGCACGCTGCCGCTGATGAGCAGCAGGTTGCTCTCGGCCACCACCTCGATGACGGTCAGCTTCTGCACCGTCTTCTTCTCGACGCCCATGTGCCCGGGCATGCGCTTGCCCTTGAAGACGCGGCCCGGCGTCTTGCGCATTCCGACCGCGCCCATATGGCGGTGGACTTCGTGCGCCGAGGCGGCGTTGCGGGCCTGCCCCTTCATGTGGTGCCGCTTGACGACGCCGGCGAAGCCGAAGCCGCGGCTGGTGCCGGTGACGTCGACCTTGTCGCCCTTCTTGAAGAGCGCCACCGTCACCTGCGAGCCGACGGCGAAGTCGTTCAGCTCCTTCTCGCCGACCCGGAACTCCTTGATGAGCTTGTGGGCCTTCTGGCCCTTCTTCTTGAACTGTCCGAGATAGGGCTTGGTCTCGCGCTGCGAGACGCTCTTCTCGTCCATCTCGCCGTGGGCCAGCTGGACCGCGGTGTAGCCGTCGCGCTCCAGGGTGCGGTGCCCGAAGACCAGGTTCGGGGTCACTTCCACCACCGTCACCGGGATGGAGGCGCCGTCCTCGGCGAACACGGTGGTCATGCCGATCTTCTTGCCGATGAGACCCTTCATGGTGCTTCTCCTCGCGCTTCCTCCCGCTGGATTGCGGCGCTGCGTGCCGTTGCGGCAGAGGCGGCGGGCGGCGTGCTGCCGCGCGGAGGGGTTGCGGTGCCCTCTTTCGAGGGGCCGCGGCTTCTAGCACGGGTACCGCTGGAAAATCAACGGGGATGGCGACTCTCGGGGAACGGAAGGGCCAGTTGCACACCCCGAGTGGGAACGCCGTTACCCCTTGCGCCCGCAGCGCTCGAAGCCGGCGAGAGGACGAGCCTTCCATGCGCCCGCTGGCACGGCGGCTGCTCATGGGTCGGCCGGGTGGCGGACGTTGGGGGGCGGGGTTGCAAGCCTCCGGGGGGACGGGATGACTGGGGTGGCGTCGTGGGGGTCGGAAGGGGTCCTGGTCCGGGGGGAGGAGCCGGTTGGCCGTCGGGGGGCGGCCAGCCGGCGCCGGTCGTTGGCGCTGATGCTGGTGTTCGCGGTGGGCGCGGGCGCGTCGGGCGCGGTGCTGGGCCTCTTGCGCCAGCCTGATCCGCGCGACCAGCTGGATTCGTTTGCCTGGACGGCGGCAGCGGCGGTGGAGACGGCCCGCCGCGCGGAAGTCCGCGCCCAGAACGCGGAGAAGGCGCTGAGCGCCGCCAAGTCGCGCATCGAGGCGCTCTCGGCGTCGGGCGCGGCGCAGGACCTGGCCGACTTCAACGAGGCCGAGCGCCTCGGCGTCTCGCGCTTCATGAAGGACTCGACCGCCCTCTGGGGCGATGAGCGCCGCCGCGTCGAGGCGGCCATCGTCCGCGAGGCGCGGCGCAACGGGCTCGACCCGCTGCTGGTGGCGGCGGTTATCCAGGTGGAGTCGCGCTTCGATCCCTTCGCGGTCTCCGGCGTGGGCGCCTGCGGCCTGATGCAGCTGATGCCGCCGACGGCGCAGTGGCTGCTCGACAAGGACAGCGACTCGAACGACAAGCTCCGGCCGGCGCACCTCTTCAATCCGGTCCTCAACATCGAGTTGGGCACCACCTACCTGGCGCAGCTGATGAAGCGGTTCGACGGCGACTTGCCGCAGGCCCTCATCGCCTACAACGCCGGCCCTGGCGTCGCACGCTCGCTTAAGCGCGGCAGCAAGTCCTGGAAGCGGCTCGAGGTGTACCCGAATGCCGTGCTGACGGCTTACAAGGCCCTGCTCACTCCGCCGCAGCAGCTGGCCGCTCGCTCTCATGATTGATCACTTCTCCCGCTGAGCGCGGGCGCTCCAGCCGCGCTCGAGGAGTAGGAGGTCGCGGAAGCCGCGTGTGAGCACGAGCCACCCCGGCTCGCCGTTG
>JANXXR010000249.1 GCA_025350525.1 Deltaproteobacteria bacterium | reverse complement strand
GTTCACAGCGGCGCGCAGGGCGGCCAGCGCCTGGTCCGCGCTGGTGGCGGTCTCCAGCCAGATGGCGTCGGCCTGGGCGAGCTGCGCGATCTGCAACGGCAGGTCCGCGAGCCCGGCCCAGAGCGAGGCGGCCACGTAGCGCGCGCCCGAGGCGCGGGCGAGTTGCAGCGCCGCGGCGGCCTCTTCCGCGGAGGCGCCCACCAGCGTGTTGGTGAGGACCAGGTCGGCCCCGGCGGCGACATGCGAAGAATGTATATGTAGTACAACTTCGGGATGAGTCAGGTTGTGCGCCGGCGCGCGGCCCCCCAGACCGCGGGCGAGGAGGGCGGTGCCCATGGCGGCGTCGAGGAGCAGCGCGCCCTGGCGGAGGACCTGTGCGAGCGGCGGCGCGGCGTTGGCGCGCGTCACCGATTCACCGTGCGGAGGCGGGCGGCGCGACCGCGAAGTCGATGAAGCCGCGCTCGAAATCCGTCGAGAGAAGCTGCACGCGGATCCGGTCGCCGACCTTGAGGCCCGACTCGCCCCGCATCACCCGCCCTTCGGCCGGCGGCGCGAGGAGCCGCACGAAGGTCCCCTTGGCCGTGGCGCCGGTGACGAAGGCGTCGAACTGATCGCCGATGCGCTTCTGCAGCACCAGCGCCGCGGCGGACTTGCGCACCAGCCGCTCCACCTTGGTGGCCGCCGATTCTATCTGCGTGCAGCGCGCCGCGACTTCGGCGAGCGCGGCGAACCCGTACGCCTGCGGCCCGCCGGCCAGCGCCGTCTTCAACTGGCGGTGCGTGACCAGATCGGGGAAGCGCCGGTTGGGCGCGGTGGTATGCGAGTAGTCGCGCACGGCGAGGCCGAAGTGGCCCGGCGACTCCTCCCCGGGCGCCTCCGCCACGTACTCGCCGCGGCCCATCAGCTTGACGACGGTGAGCGAGAGGTCGGGAAAGCGCAGCGGGTCGGCCGCGCGGCGCTTCTGCAGAAAGACATCCAGCGCCTTGGAATCGGGCTGCGCGGGAAGCGTCTCGTTGTATCCGGCGGCGACGCCGACGATGCGCGCCCACCGCTCGGGCGAGCGCACCACCCGGGCCAGCGCCGGCAGCTTGCGGGCGGCGAGGAACTGCGCCGAGATGCCGTTCGACGCCACCATGAACTCCTCGATCAGCTGCCGGGCGCGGTTCTGCTCCTGCTCGCGCAGGCCCACCACCTGCTCGCCCTCGATGACGGCGCGCGGCTCGATCGACTGCAACTCCAGCGCGCCCGCCGCCAGCCGCCGCTTGCGCAGGCGCTGCGCCACCTCGTCCTGCACGCGAACCTGCCGCTCCATCCCCGGCACGCGCGCGATGGGCGCGGGCATCTCGCCCTTTCCGTCCAGCCAGGCGGCCACCGCGTCGTAGGCGAGCTTGGCGCGGTTGCGCACCTGCGCGCGGTAGAGCGTGCCCGCGCTGGTGCCGCCGTCCTTGCCCACCAGGTATTCGACGATCAGCGCCAGCCGATCCTGGTCGGGGTTCAGCGAGGTGAGGTCGGTGGAGAGCCGCTCCGGCAGCATGGGGAAGACCTGCGCGGCGGTGTAGACCGAGGTGGTGTTCTGCGCCGCGTGCGCGTCGAGCGGCGTGCCCGCGCGGACCAGCGCGTCCACGTCGGCGACGGCGACGAGGATGCGGACCTCGCCCGAGGGCAGCTCCGCACAGACGGAGAGCTGGTCGAGGTCGCGCGATTCGTCGTTGTCGATCGAGCACCAGAGCAGCGCGCGCAGGTCCTTCAAGTCCTCGTGCGCGGGGCCTTTGAGCTGGGCGAGCTGGTGCTGCGCCTCCGCCGGGAAGTCGGGCGCGAGGCCGGCATCGACCATGGCGCGGCGGGCGACGCGGCGAAGCGCCTGGACGGGGGTCTCGTTCATGGAGGGGGACCTTACTTCGCCGGGCTGGAGATCGCGACATCGGGCGGGCCGGCCGCCGCCGCGGGAGCGGGCCCAGGAGCAGCGGGCGAGGCAGGAGCGGGCGGGGCGGCGACGCTTCCGGCCGCCGTGCGCGCGGCGCCAAAGTTGGCGCGGTCGGCCTCGAAAGCGCAGATGTTGAGGATCTCCTTCTGCTCAGCGGCGCGCTTCTTGATCCGCGCCCGCGCCGCCTGCGCCTCGGCGAAGGCGTCGGCGCTGCCGCTGCCCTTCTGCAGCCGCGCCCGGTAGTCGACCACTCCCAACAGCTGCCTCCAGAGCGAGTCGTAGAGCCGGTCGAAGTGCTCGCGCACGTCCTGGTCCAGCGCCGGAATGGGAGCCTCCATGGGGACGCCGTCCACCATCACCGCCACGGCGTCGAGGGTGCCGAAGCCGTTGTGGTTGTGATCGACGAGCGCCATCGACTCCTGCGTCACCAGCGGATAGTCGTCGTCCAGGATGGAGAAGCGCAGCGTCTGCGGATCGACCAGCGTCGCCACCACCGACCGCCCGGCGAAGGGGAAGGTCAGGCTGTGGGTCGGCTCGGCGAAGAGCTGCTTGACGAGGCGGTCGCGGTCGGGCGCGGTGATGTCCGAGTGCAGCCCGGCGGGGTCGCGCCTCGGGACTTTGAGCGTCTCGAGCTCGTCGCGCAGCTGGTCGATGGCCACCACCGCGTTGAGCGCCGCCGCGTCGGTGTAGCCGGCGTGGTAGACGCCCACCAGTTCGGGCTCGGCGGTGCGGCAGGAGACGGCGAAGACCGGG
>JANXXR010000245.1 GCA_025350525.1 Deltaproteobacteria bacterium | reverse complement strand
ACCCGCGGGACCCCGACACCATCTACGTCGGCACCGGCGAGCCCAACTCGTCCAGCGACTCAGCGGCCGGCCTCGGCATCTACCGGAGCGAGGACGGCGGCGAGAGCTGGCGGCGGCTGTCCTCCACGCTCACCTTCACGGGCGCCAACGGAACGGTGACGCTGCCAGACGGCTTCAACGACCTGTCGATCAGCAGCATCGCGCTAGATCCGACCCGTCCGGGCACCTTCTACGTCGCGACCACGCTCGGCATCCGCGGCATCAGCGCCACCAGCGGCGGCGTCATCGCGGCGAACCTCGCCGACCCGGGCCTCTATAAGACGACCGACGGCGGTTCCTCCTTCACGCAGATCTGGAACGGCGGCGGCGACTCGTGCGCGCCGTTCGGAGGCTCGTGCCTGACTTCCTGGGGAGTCGACAAGGTGGCGCTGGACCCGGCCGATCCGCGCATCGTCTACGCGTCGGCGGTGGACGTCGGCATCTGGCGCAGCTGGGCGGCTGACAACGGCGGCGCTTTCACGCAGATCTTCTTCAGCCAGAACCAGGACAACACCGGCAGCGACCGCACCGACTTCGCGCTGGCGCCGCTGGCGAAGGGCCAACTGCGCATCTACGCCTCGACCGGCGCGACCGGCGAGTTCCCTGGCTTCCCCGCGCCGCATACCTCGTACAGCCAGGTGTGGCGCATCGACGACGCGCGCCGCCCAGCCGCGGCGCTGATCGCCGAGCAGACGCAGGTCGTCCCCGGCAACCTGCCGCCCGCGCCGGGAGGCTGGAAGAAGCTGACCAGCTCGAAGGTGAGCGATCCCGGCTACGCCACCTTCAACTTCTGCACCGGACAGTGCTGGTACGATCAGGGCATCTATTCGCCGGCGGGCCAGCCGGACACCGTCTTCGTGATCGGCTCCTACACGTACCGCGAGGCGTATGGCCTCTCCAACGCGCGTGCCGTCCTGCGCTCGACCACCGCCGGTGAGCCCAACCCGGCCAACAACAACGTCACCTTCACCGACATGACCTTCGACGGCCGGACCCCGGACCCGTCCTCGCCGGATTACCTGACGCAGACGATCAGCATCCACCCGGACCAGCACGCGCTGGTCTTCGCGCCCTCCAATCCCGACCTGTGGTTCGAAGGCTCCGACGGCGGCCTGGTCCGCTCCAGCGGCACCTATACTTCGATCTCCTCGACCTGCGCCGCGCGGCTCCCCGGCGCCTCGGCGGCGAGGCTGACCACCTGCCAGCGCCTGTTGTCGGCGGTGCCGGTCAGCACCATCAGCCTCAACTACGGGCTCAACACGCTCCAGTTCCAGAGCTTGTCGATCAATCCGCAGAAGCCGTTGGGCGAGCTGCAGGGCGGCACGCAGGACAACGGCACCTTCCAGTACGAGGGTTCGAAGGTGCTGTGGCTGGAGAGCGTCGGCGGCGACGGCGGCCTCTCTGGATTCGACGCCCGCACGCCCGCCAACCGCTTCCACACGTACTTCGGCTCCTCGGCGGACATCAACTTCGCGAGCGGCGATCCCACCCAGTGGCTGTTCATCAGCGACCCGCTCGGCAATTCGTCGGAGAACGTCCGGTTCTACATGCCGATCATCGCCGACCCGCGCCCCGACAAGGGCGGCACCATCTTCGCCGGCCTGCAGTGGATCTGGCGCACCACCGACAACGGCGGCGACCCCACCTTCCTGGCCAACAACTGCGCCGAGTTCGGTCCCTTCACGGGCACCGGAAAGTGCGGCGACTGGATCCACCTCGGCAACCGCAGGCTGACCGGCGGCACGGTTTCGATGGTCGCCCGCAGCAGCGGTGACACCGGCACGCTCTGGGCGGGCACCGCGAGCGGGCGGGTCTACATCTTCAAGAACGCGGAAGCCGCCGATCCCTCGATGGCGAGCCAGTTCGAGGTCTCCGACACGCTGGTGGCGAACAACACCACGCCGGTGCGGTTCATCTCCGGTATCGCCGTCGATCCACAGAACCCGAACCACGGCTGGGTCTCCTACGGCGGCTACAACACGGTGGCACCGCCCGGACAGACCACCGTGCCCGGTCACGTCTTCGAGGTGACCTGGGACGGCGTCTCGCGCCACGCCACCTTCACCCCGCTCGACGGCAGCGGCGACGGCTCGCTCGGCGACCTCCCGATCAACACCCTGGTCCGCGACGACGTCAGCGGCGACCTCTACGTCGGCAACGACTTCGGCGTTCTCCGGCGAGACGCGCGCAGCGGTCACTGGCACGCGGCCTCGGAGGGCATGCCGATGGTCGAGGTCTCGAGCCTCTCCATCAACTCGGCCGGCCGCGTTCTCTACGCCGCGACGCACGGACGCGGCGCCTACCGCACGCTGCTCGGGTCCTCGCGGCACAAGGACGATTAGCAGCGCGCCGGCTCGGGGGCGGCCCGAGGCGACCGCGGCCCCGTCGCGAACGACGGAGCCGCGGCTCTCTCTCTCTTCAAGTTTGGCTCAGGGAGCGCAGTGGGCCTTCTGCGGCGCCGACAGCTCCGTCAGGATGCTCTCGTTCGGATAGCTGTATGCGCCGTCGATCGCGCTCGAGTAGGTTTCGCGCGCAAACCAGGGCAGCAGCGCCTCGTTCTGCGGGTGATAGGTGAAGCCGTTCGTCATTGTGATCGGGTACGTGTCGTTGGGCAGGCCCTCGATCACGTCGCCGTCCTCGAGGTTGTTCTGGCAGAGCCCGTT
>JANXXR010000223.1 GCA_025350525.1 Deltaproteobacteria bacterium | reverse complement strand
CTTCTCTCTCCTCCCCGCCTCCCCGCCTCTGCGTGACACTCTTGCATTCCATCAATTTCGCCACATGCTTCGCCAGCATATCCGCCTCGATATTCACCCGATCGCCGACCTTCAGCCCGCCCAAGGTCGTAACCCCCAACGTATGCGGGATCAGCATCACCGAGAACCCCTCCGCCCCCACGTCCACGAGCGTCAAGCTCACGCCATCCACCGCGATCGAACCCTTCGCGACCATCAGCCGAGTCCATTCCCGCCCGATCCGGAACGCGAGGAACTCCCACTCGCCGTCGGTGCGGCGCTCGACCAGCTCGGCCGTCGCGTCGACGTGCCCCTGGACGAAGTGGCCCCCGAGTCGATCGCCCACGCGGAGCGAGCGCTCAAGGTTCACTCGGTCGCCCGGACCCTTCGAGCCGAGATTCGTCCGCAACAGAGTCTCCGGCCCGGCCTGGACGACGAACCGATCGCCCTCGGCCTCGACGACGGTGAGGCAGCAGCCGCACACCGCGACGCTCTCGCCCAGGACTATCGGATCGCGAAGCCCGGGCCAGGCGAGGGTCAGGCGGCGACCTGAGTTTTCCTCGGCAACACTCTCGACCCGACCCAGAGTTTCAACCAACCCAGTGAACATTATAGTGAACACCTCGATGAACGGGCAGGGGAGCCTCGCGATCAATTTCTATCTTACCGTGAGGAATCATGCCCTGCTGCGCACGTCGCTCAAGGACGCATCAGGATTCGGCTCGTCGTTTGCTTGCGATAGCACGCCCGCCCTTTTAGCGATTGTTGAGCACCACGAGGCACACGCATGAAAGCCCTCTGCTGGCACGGCAAGAGCGACGTCCGCATCGACACCGTGCCCGATCCCAAGATCAAGGACGCCCGCGACGCCGTCGTGAAGATCACGGCCACGGCGATCTGCGGCTCCGACCTCCACCTGCTCGACGGCTACATGCCCACCATGGAGAAGGGCGACATCCTCGGCCATGAGCCCATGGGCGTGGTCGTCGAGGTGGGCAGCGCCGTCAAGAAGCTGAAGAAGGGCGACCGCGTGGTGGTGCCCTTCACCATCGCCTGCGGCGACTGCTGGTTCTGCAGCAAGACGCTCTTCTCGCTCTGCGACCGCTCCAACCCCAACGCCGCCATGGCCGCCAAGGTGATGGGCCACTCGCCCTCGGGCTTGTTCGGCTTCTCGCACCTGCTCGGCGGCTTCGCGGGCGGCCAGGCCGAGTACCTGCGCGTGCCGTTCGCCGATGTCGGCCCAATCAAGATCGAATCCAATTTGCCCGACGAGAAGGTCCTCTTCCTCTCCGACATCTTCCCCACCGGCTACATGGCGGCGGAGAACGCGGGCATCGAGCCCGGCGACACCGTGGCCGTCTGGGGCTGCGGGCCGGTGGGGCAGTTCGCCATCCAAAGCGCGTGGATGATGAAGGCTGGCCGCGTGGTCGCAATCGACCGCGTGCCCGAGCGCCTCGCCTTGGCCCGCGAGAAGGGCAAGGCCGAGGTCATCAACTTCGACAAGGAGCACGTCTACGAGCGGCTCCAGGAGATGACGAGCGGCATCGGCCCCGACCGCTGCATCGACGCGGTGGGCTGCGAGGCCCACGGCGGCGGCGCCCTCGACGCGGTGGTGGACAAGGCCAAGGCCGCGGTCATGCTGACCACCGACCGCGCCCACGTCCTGCGCCAGGCGATCTACTGCTGCCGCAAGGGCGGGACCATCTCGGTGCCGGGCGCGTACGTCGGCTTCCCCGACAAGCTGCCGATGGGCGCCTTCATGAACAAGGGCCTGACCATGAAGACGGGCCAGACCCATATGCAGCGCTACCTGAAGCCGCTCTTGCAGAAGATCGAGGGCGGGGAGATCGATCCGTCTTTCGTCATCACCCACCACGCGCGCCTGGCCGACGCGCCCGCCATGTACAAGAAGTTCCGCGACAAGCAGGACGGCTGCGTGAAAGTCGTCCTGCACCCGTAGCCCGACTCAGATGCGGCGGAGGATCTCCGCCGCCATGCCATCGAGATCCACGCTCTTCGCCGACAGCCCCGCCTCGTCCACGCAGCGGGGCATTCCGTAGACGACGCACGATTGCTCCGACTCGGTGAGCAGCTCGCCGCCCGCGGCGTGGATGGCCCGGGCGCCCACGGTGCCGTCGTCGCCCATGCCGGTCAGCACCACGCCGAGGACGCCCCCGCCGCAGGCCAGCGCGGCGCTCTCGAAGAGCGCGTTCACCGAGGGCCGGTGGGCGCTGGCGGTGGGAAGCGGGTCGAGCTGCGCTCGCAGGTGCGTGCCGTCGCGGGCGATCTTGAGGTGGATCCCGGCGCGCGCCACCAGCACGCGGCCCGCCTTCAGCTCCAGGCCGGAAGAGGCCTCCACCACCTCGAGCGCCGACTCGTTGTCGAGCCGCTCGGAGAAGGCCTGGGTGTAGCCCGTTGGCAGGTGCAGCACCAGCGCCACCGGGATGGGGAACGATTCGGGCAGCGCCTTGATCAGCCGTGTCAGCGCCTGGGGGCCGCCGGTCGAGGCGCCGACGACCAGGATCGACTTGCGCAGCGGAGCGAGGCGCGGCGCGGGCAATTCCATTGGCACTGCGCTCGGCGCTGCGGCGGGCGAGCGCGCGGTGGCAGCGGCGGTCACCGCGGCGATGAGCTCGGCCGAGATCTCGTAGAGCCGCTCGACCGCCATGGCGGTGGGCTTGCGCACCAGCTCGACGGCGCCGGCGTGCAGCGCGGCGATGCCCAGCGCGCTGTCCTCGCCGGCCATGCTCACCACCACCACCCGCGGCCGGTGTTCCACCGGAAGCGCCGCCAGCACGCCCAGCCCGTCGAGGTTGGGCATGACCATGTCCAGCGTGATCACGTCGGGCTTGAGCTCGGCGATCTTCTCCAGCGCCTCCAGCCCGTCGCGCGCGATGCCCACCACCTCCATGCCCGCGCCGGTGAGCAGCTCCCGCACCACCTTGCGCGCGAAGGCCGAGTCGTCGATGACCAGCACCCGGATTGCCATCAGACGACCCTCCGGTAGAAGAAGGCGCCGCCGTGCTCTTCGCAGGCGAGGGAGGTGCCGTAGCGCAGCAGCGATTCGGAGGCGCCCACCAGCAGCAGTCCGCCCGGCAAGAGCGCGCTGCCCAGCCCGGCCACCACCTGGCGGACGGTCTGGTCGGAGAAGTAGATGAGGACGTTTCTGGCCACCACCGCGTCGAAGGGCCCCAGCGCCGCCACCGCCGCGGAGTCGATCAGGTTGACCCGGCGCCACTCGATGACGTCGCAGAGCGAGCGATCGACCCGGACGCGATCGCCGTCGCGGCGGATCCAGCGCGGCTCGCCGCCGGGCGGCAGGATGCGCACCGAGCGGGGCGAAAACTCGCAGCTCTTCGCCCTGGCGAGGGCGCGGTCGCTGATGTCGCTCGCGACGATGCGCGCCCTCGAGAGGAGGCCTGCGTCGGCAAGCATCATCGCCATGGTGTACGCCTCCTCTCCGGTGGCGCTGGCCGCGCACCAGATGCGCACCGGCCCCTCCTGGGTGAACCGCCGGGCGAGCAGCGAGGAGAAGAGCACCCGCAGCTGATCGGCCTCGCGGAAAAAATAGGTCTCATGGACGACAAGCGCCTCCACCAGCGCGTCCAGCTCGGCGCTGCCGGCAGCGTCGTAGCGGAGGAAATAGTAGTAGTCGAGCAGGGAATCGAAGCCCATCAGCTCGGCGCGGGAGGAGATCTTGTCGCGCAAGAGCTCGAGGTCGTCGGCGCGGTAGTGCAGCCCGGCCCGCTCTTCGATGAGCCCGCCGAGGATGGTGAAGACCGGCGCCGAGAGCGGCAGCGGCGCCATCAAGGCCCCAGTGCCGCGAGACAGGACTTGCGGACTTCCTCGTCGGTGTCGCCGTCCATGGCCCGCTCCAGCGCGGCGCATGCTTCCGGCGTGCGCAGCGCGCCCAGGGCCGAGGCCGTCGCCCGCCGCGCGAAGACGTTGGCGGAGAAGAGCGCCTCGACGATGGCGGCGTTGGAGTCGGCCCGCCGCATCCGCGCCAGCGCCGCCACCAGCGCGCCCGAGAGCGCAGCATCGGCCGTCTCCAGCGCCGAGAGCAGCGCGGTGATGCGGCTGCGCCCCGGCGTGGAGAGGGCTTCGATGGCGCGCTCGCGCAAGAGCGGGTTGCCCAAGAGCGCGATCAGCGCCGCCGTCGCCGCCGGCTGGTCGCGGGCGGCGAGGTAACCGACGGCAGCGTCGCGGACGGTAGTCTCGGCATCGCCGGCGGCGGCCTCGAGCGCCGCCACCACCGATCCGTCCGGGTAGGGCGCGATGGCGGAGAGCGCGATCAGGCGGGTGGCGGCGTCCATGCTGCTGGTGGCCGCGAGCAGCACCGGCAGCGCGTCCTTGACCTTGCGGGCGCCGAGGCCGAGCAGGGCGGCGCGCTGCACGTCGGGGTCCTCGGCGCGGGCGGCGGCCTTGAGCGCCTCGATGGCGCGGGGAGCCTCGAGGTGGGCGAGGGCTTCCACCGCCACCACGCGGACCTGGCCGGCCGAGTCGGTGAGGAGCCGCAGCATTTCCTCGACGGCGGTGTCGTCGCCCAGCTTTCCCAGCGACTGGCAGGCGTAGTATCGGACCCAGGCGTCGGGATCGCGTAGCGCCGTGTGCAGGGCGGAGGTCACCTCGGCGCCGTGCTCCGCCTGCCCGAGCGCGCGGGCGGCGGCGGCGCGGGCACGGGGATTCTGGTGGCCGGCCGTGCGCAGGAGCGCCTGCAGCGCGCGCGGGTTGTCCATCAGCGCGAGACCGTGGATGGCGGCGTCGCGCAGCCGGTCGTCGGCGCCTTCCGCCGCTTCGACGAGCAGGTCGAGCCCGGACGGATAACCAAACGAGGCCACGATGCGCAGGCCGGCCCGGCGCACGTGCGGCTCCTTTGCCCGTGCGGCCTCGAGGGCGAGACGCTCGGTCTCGGCGCTGCCCAGGGCCTGGATGGCGGCCACCGCCGCCTGCGAGAGCATGGGGTCGGGATCGCGCAGCGCCTCGAAGAGCCGGGGCACCGCGAGGATGTCGCCGATGCGGGCGAGCGCGCTGCAGGCGAGGACGCGCACCGCGGTGTCGCGGTCGTCGAGGCAGGGCAACAGATCCGCCGCGGAGCGGGTGCGCGAGCTGATGAGCGGCAGCAGCAGGGCGCGGCGGGTGCTGTCGCCGTCGCGCAGCGCGGAGAGGAGCTGCGGATCGCGGTCTCGCCCGAGCGCCCGCAGCGCCGTGGTCGCGGCGCCAGGGGTGGCGTCGAGCAGGCTGATGAGGGTGGCCGCCGCGGCCTCGTCCTTGATCCAGGAGAGGACGCCGCAGAGGGCGACCTGCTCCTCGGGCGAGGCGCCCTCCACCGACTGGGCGAGGTGCTGCACCAGCAGGAGCGGATCCTGCGCGCTGAGCAGGGCCTCCTCGACGGGCGCGGCGGTGCCGAAGCGGGAGAGCGTGCTCTGGTGGATGGCGAGGAGCGAGGTGGCCACCACCCGCGCCAGTGCGTCGCTGGCGCGGTGGAGGAGGGCGCCCAGCGGTGCCGCCGCCGCTGCCTCGCCGGTGCGTCCCAGCGCGCGGGCAGCCTCCAGCGCGTAGCGCGGATCCTCGAGCAGCCGAATGAGCGGCTCGAGCACCCCCGCGTCGCCGCTGCGGCCCAGCACGTCGATGGCGGGGAAGACGCGGAAGAAGTTGCGGCTCTCGAGCACGGCGACGAGCGAGGCGAGGCCGGCGCCGCCGCCGATGCGCCCGAGCGCCTCGATGGCGGCCACCGCGACGTTGTCGTCGGCGTGGGCGGTGAGCCGCGCGAGGAGGTCGGCGCCGTGCGCGGCCTTGCGCCGGCCCAGCACCTGCGCCGCGTCGCAGAGCACCGCCGGCGGCTGGTCGGTGCTGGCGAGGCGCAGCATGGCGGCGTCGGCGTCGCCCCGCGAAGCGCAGAGCGCGTCCACCGCCGCGGCGAGCAGCGCCTCGTTGTCGCGGGCGCCGAGCAGCACCTGCACCAAAGGACCGATGGCCGGTTGCCCCACCCGCGCCAGCGCCGCCACCACCGCGCGGCGCACCGCCCAGCTCCGGCTGGTGAGCCGCTGCAGCAGCGCCGGCACCGCGGCGTCGCCCTTGCCGGCGAGCGCGTCCACCTCCGCGATCTGTGCGCGATCGGCCGCCGAGAGCACCAGTGGCGAGTGCGGCTGCTGGTTCACGCCTTCTCCACCCGCGCGGCTGCGAGCGTCGGGCCCCGCCCCTCGCCGAGGGCCGCGGTGAGATTGGCGACGGCGTCTGCGTGCTGCACGTTGGCCTCCCGGATCTTGGCCGCCTGCTCGGCGATTCCGGACACGTCGCCCACGATCGCCGTCAGCCCCTTGGCCGTCTGGGTGACGCTACCGGTGATCTCCTTGATGCGGACGCGCATTTCGCCGGAGGCCCTTCCGATCTGCTCGCTCGCCAACGCTTGCTCCGCCGTCGCCCGGGCGATGGCGCTGATTCCGGACGATTGCTTGACCGCCGTGGCCGCCAGCGCGCCCAGCGCCGCGTCCTGCTCGGCGGTGGCCCGGGCGGTCTGACGGGCGACGCGGCGGACATCCTCCGACTCCTTGGCCAGCGAGACGGCCGCCTTGGTCTGCTCGGCGGTGGCGCGCATCACCTCGGTGGCGAGGTGGGCCACCTGCCGGGCCGCGGCCTCGGTCTGCTTGGCGGCGCGGCCCTGCTCACCCACGGCGCGGGCGGTCTGCACCGCCTGCTTGCGCGCGTCGTCCATGGCGCGGGCCACTTCGGCGGCGCCCTTGGCCTGCTCGGTCAAGCCCACCAGCATGCGCTGCACGGCGGTGGTGCTCTCGGCGGCCATGGCTACCACCTGCGTCACCGCCCGCCCCTGCTCCGCCATCGAGGTGGCGGTCTGCTGGGTGATGCCGCGCATCTGCTGCGCCGCCTTGGCCAGCTCTCCCGCCGCCGTCGCCTGCTCCTGCGCGGCGCGCGAGACCTGCTCGGCGCTGGAGTTGAGCTGCCCGTTGTTGCGCACCAATTCGCGCAGCGCCACCGCCTGCTCGGCGGCGGACTGGCTGGTCTGCTTGGCCATCTTGCGCATCTCGGCGCCCGACCGCGCCAGCGCCTGCGCCGCCTGGGCCTGCTCGCTGGCGGCGGTGGTGATGGTGCGGGCGTGCTCGTTCACCTGGGCGATGCCCTGCGCCAGCGAGCGGACCGCCTGGACCTGCTCGCCGTTGGCCCGCGAGACCTCCTTCACCGATTGTCCCAGCTGATCGACGCCGGAGAGGATCGACCCCAGCGCGCGGTCGGCCTCCGCCGCCAGCGTGTTGCCCTCTTCGGCCACTTTCACGCCCTCGGCCGAAGCCGCCACCGCCTCCCGGGTGGTGGCCTGCAGGCCGCGGATCACCTTGGCGATGTCGGCGCTCGCAGAAGCCGCGCGGTCGGCCAGCGCGCGGATCTCCTCCGCCACCACTGCGAAGCCGCGGCCGTGCTCGCCGGCGCGCGCTGCCTCGATGCTGGCGTTGAGCGACAAGAGGTTGGTGCGGTCGGCGATGAGGTTGATGGTCTGGACGAAGTCGCCGATCTCCTCGGCGCGCTTGCCCATCTCCTTCATCACGCCCGCCGACTCGGTCATCGACTGGCGGATGCGCCCGAAGCCCGCGATCGACCGGGTGACGGTGGTGTTGCCTTCCCGCGCCGCCGAGGCGACCTTCTCTGCGGTGAGGCGCGCGCCGTCGCTCATCTGCGCGATGCGCTGGGCGGTGGCATCCAGCTGCTGCGAAGCGGAGGCGCTGGCCCCCACCAGCGCGCCGATGCGCTCGGCGCCCTGCGCGGTGCTCTGGGCGCTGCGGGCCAGCTCTTCGATAGTGGCCACGTTCTGCTCCACCACCGCGGCGTTCTTCTCCGAGGTGGCCGAGACCTCCTCGACGGAGGCGGCGATCTCGGTGGTGGCGCTGGCGTTGCCGGTGGCGGCGGCCTCCAGCGACTTGGCGTGATCGGCCACGGCGCGGATCGACCGGGCCAGCTCTTCCGTGGAAGAAGAAGTCTCCTCCACCGAGGCGGCCATGTCTCCGGCGCCGGCGGCCACCGCGGCCAGCGCCTTGCCCACCGCCGCCACGGCGGTGGAAGTTCCCTCGACGCGGCCGACCACGGCGTGCCCGTCGGAGGCGAGCCGCGCGATCCCCTTGGCCATCTCTTCGATGGTGGCCCCCACCTCTTCGGTGTTGGCCGCGGAGGCCTCACCGGCGCGGACCATCTCGGCGACGCTGGCGGCGTTCTCGGCGGCGGCGGCGAGCAACTCCTGGCTGGCGGCGGCCACATCCTCGGCGTTGGCGGCCACGCCCTTCACCGAGCGGCTCATCTCCTCCACCGTCTGGGTGGTGGCGTCGACCGAGGTGGCCAGCGCCTCGCTGTCCTTGCGCACCGCCGCCACCGACCTCGAGACTTCCTGCAGCCCGGCGGCCGAGGTCTCGGCGCTCTCCAGCGCCGCCTTGGCGGTCTCGGCCACGTCGCGCTGCGACCGGCCCAGCTGGTGGATCGACTGCGCGGCCTGCTCGACGCTGGCGGCGATCGACTCGATGCTGGCCCGGACTTCTTCTCCCGCCGCGGCCTGCTCGCTGCCCATGCTGGCGAGCCGGGTCGCCGCCTGCTCGATGGCCTGCGCCTGCGCGGCGGTCTCGCGCAACGAGCGCGAGGTCTCTTCGGCGCGGGCCTGCGCGCGTTCCATGCTGGACTGCGGAATCGTCGGGTTCGCCATCTTGGTCACTCCTCGCCAATCAGCTTGGCGAAATCGAGCAGCATCACCAGCCGCGGGCCCACCTGGGCCACAGCCTTCACCAGTCCGTTCGCCTCGCGCGCGATCATCTCGGGCGGCGGCTTGATCTGCCCATCCTCGAGCTTGAGCACCTCGCGCGCCTGGTCCACCAGCAGGGCCACCGCCCGCTCGCCGAGGGTGGCCACCACCACCCGCGTGTCCACCGTGTGCTCGACGGAGGGAAGGCCGAAGCGCTTGCGCACGTCGAGCACCGGCACGATGCGGCCGCGCACCTGCATGATGCCGGTCACCCACGGTCGGGTTCCGGGCACCGGAGTCGCGGCGGTGAACGACTCCATCTGCAGCACGTCGCCGGCGGGGAGGGCGTATTCGTTGCCGGCCACCTTGAAGACCACGTGGAGCGTGCTCATGCGGCCTCCTTGCCGAGCATGGTGCCGGCCAGGGCCGCGAGGTCGAGCACCAGCGTCGGCCGCCCGTCGCCCAGGTCGGTGGCGCCGGAGACGCCGGGCACCCGCACCAGCGCGTCCTCCATGGGCCGGACCACCACCTCCTGCTGGCCCAGCATCCGGTGCACGGCGATGCCGGTGGCCTCTCCGGCGCGGCGGATCACCATCGCCCGGGTGGCCGGCTCGCTGGAGGTCAGGTTGAAGATGCTCGACAGCTGCAAGACCGGCAGCGCCTCGCCGCGCCGCTGCACCAGGCCCGCGCCCTTGCCGGGGCCGCGGATGAGCTTGCGCGGATCGATCTCGATGATCTCCTCCACCATCGAGACCGGCGCCACGAAGCGCTGCCCGGCGCAGTCGAAGGAAAAGGCGTCGACGATGGTGATGGTGAGCGGCACCCGCAGCGTGAACCGGGTTCCCAGCCCCGGCCGCGTGGTCATGGAGAGCTCGCCGCCCAGCTCGTCCACGGCGATGCGGTGGACGATGTCCATGCCCATGCCGCGCCCGCTGGTGGTGGTGGCCTGGTCGCGGGTGGAGAGCCCCGGCAGGCAGAGCAGCTCCAGCAGCGCCGCGTCGGTCTGCGGAACTTCGCGCTGGGCGCGGCGGGCCACCTGCTCGCGATCGACACCGCGGCCGTCGTCCTCGATGCTCAGCTCCAGCTGGTTGTCGCCGCGCTGGAGGCAGAAGATCCGGAGGAGCCCTTCCTCCTGCTTGCCCTTCGCCCTGCGCTCCGGCGCAAGCTCGATGGCGTGATCGACGGCGTTGCGCACCAGGTGCACGATGGCGGGGAAGAGCCGATCGGCCACGGACTTGTCCACCTCGGCGTCGCCCGCGTCCATGACCAGCTGCACCTGCTTGCCGGTGTTGCGCCCGAGGCCGCGGACCAGGAGCGGCACGTGCTCGAGCAGCTCGGAGACGCGCACCATGCGGACGTTGAGCACCGCCGCCCGCAGGTCGCGCAGCTGGCGCGCGTTCTCGGCGAGGATGCGGGTGAGCGGCCGCACGTCCACGCCGGTCGCCGCCAGGTCGGCCACGGCGCGGGCGAGGCGGTGGCGGGTGACGATGAGCGCCGAGAGCCGCTCCATGGCGTCGTCCAGCCGCGAGACTTCCACGCGCACCACCCCGGGGCGGGCGCCCGTGTCTTCCTCTTCGAGCTCGAGCTCGGGCTCGGCGGGGGGCGGCGCCGGCGCTGCCGAGAGCGTCCGCACCGCGAGACCGGCCTGCGGCGCAAAAGCCGCCAGCTGATCGGGCTCGAAGGCGGCGAGGAGCAGGATCGCGAAGGTCAGCCCCGCCGGCGTCTCCGCCGTCGCCGGTACCGAGACCGGGATCACCTTGACGATCTCGACGCGGGCCTTGAGCTGCTCGCGGACGCTGGTGATGTTCACGCCGGCCGCGGCCTTCTCGGGAGTGGGCGTGAAGTCGGCCCGCAGCGCATGCAGTCCCTTGGCGAGGCCCTGCAGCAGCTGATCGCGATCCATCGGCGCCAGCCGCGCGAGCAGGGCCGGCTCCAGGTCGAGGTGCGCCTCGGGCGGCGCCGGCGTCGCGGCAGGACCGGCCTCGATGGCCTCGAGGCGGGTGAGGATGGCGGCCGGCGCGTCGGGCACCTGCTTTCCCAGGCGCAGCGCCTGCACCCGCTGCTCGATGGCGCGGACCCCTTGCAAGAGCGCGTCGATGCCGTCGGTGGTGAGCCGGGTGACGCCCTGGTCGGCGGCGCGCAAGAGCGACTCCATGCGATGGGCGAGCGCGACGATCGGCTCGACGCCCACCATCGCCGCCAGCCCCTTGATGGTGTGCAGGGCGCGGAAGGCTTCCCGCACCGCCCTCGGGCTCGCGCCTCCGCCGCGGGCAGAGGTCTCGGCGGTGAGCAGGCTGGAGTTGGCCAGCGCCAGAAGCTCGCCGGCCTCGGCGAGAAATCCAGTGATGAACTCGCTGACACGACCCTCGCTGCTCACGGCTGCGCCGCAATCCGGCTCTCGAGGAGCCCGCGCACTTCGGCGAGGATGGTCTGCGGATCGAAGGGCTTGACCATGAAGCGCGAAGCGCCGGCGGAGAGGGCGCGGGTGCGCGAGGTCTCGTCGCCGCGGGTGGTGACGATGACGATGGGCAGGTGGCGCAGCCGATCCTGGCCGCGGATGAACTCGACGACTTCGATGCCGCCGATGTCCGGCATGTTGAGGTCGAGGACCACCAGGTCGAAGGGCTTGAGCGAGAGCTGCTCGATGGCCTCGAGCCCGCTGGCCGCGTGCGAGAAGCGCAGCCCCGGATCGGCGCGCAGGCAGGCGATGATCATGTCGCGCATGACCTTGCTGTCGTCGACCACCAGGAGTTCGGGCATGGGCACCAGAGGCGAAAGGATCTTGGACCCTAGGAGTGCGCAGCGTAGGGGTCAAGTTACAGGTCGGGCGCCGGTTGGCAGCAGGACAGGCGGCCCGGGGCCTGTTTGACGCGGGCGCTTTGGGGCGGTACCCGATCCCTGTGAGCACGGACCCATCCAGCAGCGAGGACGCGATCCAGAACGGCGTGGCGTGGATCGTCGACGACAGCCCCCTCGAGTCGGAAATGGCGCGCCGCGCGCTCTCCCCCGGCTACCAGGTGCAGGTCTTCAACGACGGCTCGGCGGCCCTGGAGCGGCTGGCGGCGGGTCGCGTTCCCGACGTCCTCATCCTCGACTGGGTGATGCCAGGGCTTTCGGGTATCGAGATCTGCGAGTTCGTCCGCAGCCGCCCCGCGACTGCGGAGCTGGCGGTGCTGCTGCTCACCATGAACCAGCAGACCGGGCAGATCGTCGAGGGGCTGCGCGCTGGCGCCAACGACTACCTGAGCAAGCCCTATGCCGCGCCGGAGTTGCGCGCCCGGGTGGACGCGCTGGTGCGCTCGAAGCGGATGCGCGGGCGGGCCGAGCACGCCGAGGCCTTGCTGAGGAAGGTTCTTTCCCAGCTCCCCGACGCGGTGGTGACCATCGACGGCAAGGGCTGCATCGTCTTCGTCAACGCGCGGGCCGAGGAGGTCTTCGGCGAGAAGCGCGAGGAGCTGGCCGGACGCCGCCTTGCCGAGCTGGTCCCGGACCTGGTCCTCGATCGCATGATCGTCGCCACGCCCCGGCAGGCCGTGCTCCCCGACGTCGAGAGCCGCGGGCAGGTCTACTTTCCCTGCGTCAGCATTCCCCCCAGCGACGACGAGGGCAACACCACCATCACCCTGCGCGACGTGACCGCGCTCCGCATCAAGGAGAGGCGGCAGGTGGACTTCTACTCGATGGTGGCGCACGACCTGCGCTCGCCGCTCAACGCCCTGCACATGCGCGCCCAGATGCTGCTGCAGGGGCTGCGCGGGGCGCTCTCGCCGGAGGTGAGGCAGGAGGTGGAGAAGATGAGCGCCCGGGGCCGCGACCTGGTGCAGATCGTCAACGACTTCCTCGCCATCGCGCAGCTGGAGACCGCCCAGTTCCAAATCGAGCACGTCGAGGTGGACGTGGCCCGGGTGTGCGCGCGCATCTACGACGAGTACCGGCCGCTGGCCGCCTCGCGCGGGCTGCAGCTCTCCATGAGCGCAGACCAGGCGGAGGCGCGGGTGCAGGGCGACGAGCGGCGCATCTCGCAGGTGGTCGAAAACCTCGTCGCCAACGCGCTCAAGTTCACCGGCCCCGACGGAAAAGTCGCCATCCGCGTCTCCGGCGACGCGGGCATGGTGGAGGTCACGGTCGAGGACACCGGCCACGGCATCGCTCCCGAGGCTCAGCAGCGGCTCTTCACCAAGTACGCGCGGGTCGAGGGCAGCTCGGCCAAGGTGGAAGGCACCGGGCTCGGCCTCGTCATCGTCAAGGAGATCGTCGAGGCGCACGGGGGCACGGTGGGCGTCCGCTCGCAGCCCGGCGCCGGCACGGTGTTCTGGTTCCGCCTGCCCAGGGCGTCCGCGGCGCGATGATGGCTTCCGGCAGCACGGTGCTGGTGGTGGGTGCCCCCGGCCGGACCGAGGCGCTGGTCTCGGCGCTTGCCCACCTCCAGCTGCGCATCCAGAGGGCCGACTCGCCGG
>JANXXR010000192.1 GCA_025350525.1 Deltaproteobacteria bacterium | reverse complement strand
CGGCGTCGGTACTCGCCGGCGTGGTCGGGAGCGGCCTCCTCGTGGGCCACCGCCTCGGGCTCGTAGCGGACTTCCGAGCCGGCCTCGAGCACCCGCAGGGCCGCCACGAAGTCGTCCACCACCGTGCCCGCCGGCAGCGGCGCGAAGAGGTGCCGGCGCACGGCGTAGATGCCGCCGTTGGCGCCCATCACGCAGCCGCGCCGCGACTCGTAGAGCTTGAGCAGGCTCTCCAGCTTCCAGTAGGCGCCCTCGGCCAGCGGTGCGCCCAGCGGCGAGTGGAGGCGCAGCCGGCCGCAGACGAGGCCGACGTTTTCGTCGCGCAGCGGCTGGACCAGTCGCAGGATGGCGTCGCGCTCGAAGTCGGTGTTGGCGTCGGTCATCACCAGCACGTCGCCCGTGGCCATGGCGACGAGGCGTCCGAGAACGCCGGCCTTCCCGCTGCGCGGGCCGCGCGACAGCTTGACCCCGCGGGTAAGGTAGCGCTGGACGATGCTATCGGTCTCGTCGGTGGAGGCGTCGGAGCCGATCAGGATCTCCAGCTTGTCGGCCGGATAGTCCTGCGCGAGCAGGTTGTCGATGCGCTGGCCGATGCAGGCGGCCTCGTTGTAGGCCGCGATCAGCACCGAGACCGAGGGCAGGCCGATCTGTGCCGGCGGGTGCCGCCGCTCGTTGCCGCCCAGGTAGCTCCAGGCCGACCGCGCCTGCGCCACCCCGTCCAGCACGATGAGCAGCAGCGGGTAGAGGACGTAAGTGTGGAGAATGCAACCGACCGCGAGCCAGAACAGGATGGCGAGCATGCGGTCGCGTTGAGCAAGCGGCGTGCCGGGAGTTCAAGCCTCAGGCCCCAGACTTCAGGCCTCGAGGTGTCTTGGGCAAGCTGTCCAGGCAGGAGGCGCTTGGTCTCTCGGCAGGGCAGCCGGTTTCACAGCATGGGCACGGGATTTCCCCATCCCGCCTCCCTGAGGGTCCCAGCGTCAATCCGCCCTCCCGGTGCTGTCCGCGGCCCTCCCTGAAAAAAAATTAATTTTTTTTCACCCGGGGGGCCGGACAGGGTCGCCGGGGCGGGGGAGGCAGAAGGCTAAGGCGCTGGCGGCAGCGACGCCAGCAGGCGTTGGGCGCGCTCGTGTCTGGGGTTCTGCTGCAGCACCCGGGTCAGCTCGAGCCGCGCCGCTGCCGCCTCGCCCCGCTCGACCGCGATGGCCGCCGCCCCGACCTGGGCGCGCAGCATGCGAGGCTCCGCGAGGCGGGCTGCGATCAGCGCCGCCAGGGCCGCCTCCCGCGCTTCGCGCGTGGGTGAGCTGGCGAGGAGCAGTTCCGCTCGCGTGTACGGGATCCAGGGATCGGCCGGCGCCCGGCGGGCGGCCTGGTCGAGCGGCCCCGCCCCTTGATCCGGCGTGCCGCTCAGCGCCGCGTGCAGCGCCAACGCCCGCAGCGCCGCCGCGTCCCCGGCGTCGTCCTGCAACGCCGCCTTGGCCGCGACCAGGCCCTCCTGCAGGAAGCGAAGCTCGGCGTGGTCGGCGAGCGCCAGGTGCGTCCCGCCGAGGAGCACCAGCGCGAAGGCCCGCTCGCCCTCGGGCTCCGCCTCGTCCGGCGACTGCCGCGCCGCCTTGGTGAAGAGCGCCGCCGCCTCCTGCAGGCTCTGGACATCATCGCGCAGCAGCTTGCGGCGCGCCTCCAGCATCCGGACCTGCGCCGTCCGGGAGAGTCCTGCGAGACGGGCCCGGGTGGCGACGAAAGCCCCGCCGGCCAGAAGGAGCGCGGCGAGGAGAAAGAGGGCGGTCTTCAGGCTTCGCGCTTTGGGCTTGGGGCGAAGGCTCGGCGGCGCCGAGGAGCGCGGCCCCAAGTCGATCTGCAGCTTGGGGCCCGGCGGGTCGAGGGCAAAGGCCAGCTCGTCCGCCGTGGCCCGCCGCTCATCGCGATCGGGGTCGGCCGGACGCGGCGCCGGAGTGGTCGGCGGCTGCGGCGTCTTCTCGGGGGCCGCCGCCTCGAAGATCTGGAGGCACCGCCCGCACTCGACCTGGAAGCGGCCCGCAGCCGGGGCGACGCCGTCCTGCAGCGAGAAGACCGCCTGGCACCGCTGGCAGCGGATCAGCACGCCGCTTCAGCCTTTCTTGGTTTCGGTCCTGTCCAGCGCGAAGGCGGTGTGGAGCGCCCGCACCGCCAGCTCCGCGTACTTCTCGTCGATGAGGCAGCTGATCTTGATCTCGCTGGTGGAGATGACTCTGATGTTGACGCCCTCGTCGGCCAGCACCTGGAACATGCGCGCCGCCACGCCCGCGTGGTTGCGCATGCCGACGCCGACGATGGAGACCTTGGCGATACCCTCTTCGTGCTCCACCTTGCCGGCGCCGATCTGCTTGCCGATCTTGCGCACCAGCTCGCGCGTCTTCTCGGTGTCGAGCCGCCCGACGGTGAAGGCCATGTCGGTGCGCGCGTCCTCGTGCGCGGGCGTCTGCACGATGACGTCCACCACGATGTCGGCGTCGGCCAGCGCGCCGAAGACCCGGGCGGCGATGCCCGGCTTGTCGGGCACGTTGCGGATGACGAAGCGCGATTCGTCGCGGGTCACCGCGATGCCGCTGACCAGCACGTTCTCCATGGCCTTGTCCTCCTCCGTCACCAGCGTCCCGGGGTCGTCGGTGAAGCTCGACTTGACCCAGAGCGGCACCTTGTACTTCATCGCGAACTCGACGCTGCGAATCTGCAAGACCTTGGAGCCCAGCGAGGCCAGCTCCAGCATCTCTTCGTAGGAGACGCGGTCGAGCTTGCGAGCCCGGTCGCAGATGCGCGGATCGGTGGTGTAGACGCCGTCCACGTCGGTGTAGATCTCGCAGGCGTCGGCCTTGAGCGCCGCCGCCAGCGCCACCGCGGTGGTGTCCGAGCCGCCGCGGCCCAGGGTGGTGATGCTGCCCTGCTCGTCGATGCCCTGGAAGCCCGCCACCACCGCGATCTCCTTCTTGCGCAGGCTGGCGCGCAGGTTGGTGTCGTCGATGCTGCGGATGCGGGCGTTGGCGAAAGCCGAGTCGGTGAGGATGCGCACTTGATGGCCGAGGAAGCTGCGCGACTTGCCCTTCAGCTCCTGGATGGCGAGCGCGAGGAGCCCCACCGTCACCTGCTCGCCGGTGGAGACCACCACGTCCTGCTCCCGCTGGCTGGGCCGCCGCGCGATCTCGCTGGTGAGCTTGAGCAGCCGGTTGGTCTCTCCCGACATCGCCGAGACGACCACCACCACGTCGTGCCCGGCCTTGCGCGCCAAGAGCGCGCGCCGCGCGACGTTGCGGATCCGGTCGGGATCCCCCATCGAGGTTCCACCATATTTCTGGACGATCAACATCGGTCTGGGTCTAGAAGTGCGTCACCCTGGCAGGCAGACGAGCGGGCACAGTAGGTGAATTCCGATCAAAAAGGTAGAAGGCGCGGCATGAAGATCTTGCTTTCCGGAGGAGCGCTGACGCTGGAGCAGGTGGGCGCGGCGGCCCTGGGCGGCGCTCGCGTCGAAGTGGCGCCCGCCGCGCGGGAGCGGGTCCGGTCGGCGCGGCTGCTGGTCGATCGCATCGCGCTGGGCGACGTCCCCACCTACGGCATCAACACCGGCTTCGGGACGCTGGCGGAGGTCTCGATCCCGCGCGCCGATCTGCAGCGGCTGCAGCGGAACCTGATCCTGAGCCACTCGGCGGGCACCGGCCAGCCGCTCTCGCTGCCGGAGGTCCGCGCGCTCATGCTGCTGCGGGCCAACGTCCTCGCTGGCGGGTACTCCGGCATCCGCGAGATCACCCTCGATCTCCTCATCTCCATGCTCGAGCGCGAGGTGATTCCGGTGGTGCCGGAGAAGGGCTCGGTCGGGGCCAGCGGAGACCTGGCGCCGCTCGCGCACCTGGCGCTGGTGCTCATCGGCGAAGGCGAAGCCTTCTTCAAGGGCGAACGGCTGCCGGGGCGCGAGGCGCTCTCGCGCGCGGGGCTGCAGCCCGTCGTCCTCGAAGCGAAGGAAGGCCTCGCCCTCGTCAACGGCACGCAGGCGATGCAGGCGGTGGGCGGGCTGGCGCTCTTGGAGGCCGAGAAGCTCGCGCAGGTCTGCGACCTCGGCGCGGCGATGACCATCGAGGCGCTGATGGGCTCGCACAAGCCGTTCATCCCGGCCATCCACCGGGTGCGCGGGCACAAGGGCCAGGGCCAGGTGGCCGAGGAGCTTCGCGCGCTGTTGCAGGACAGCGAGATCAACCGCAGCCACCAGGGCCACGGCTGCGACAAGGTGCAGGACCCCTACTCGATGCGCTGCAGTCCGCAAG
>JANXXR010000151.1 GCA_025350525.1 Deltaproteobacteria bacterium | reverse complement strand
GGTGGTCCGCCTCGACGGCCGCGGCGGCGCGCAGGTGGAGGACGGCCTGGGCGTGCAGCTCGACTCCGCGCGGTCGGAGCCGGTGCCGGCGCCCGAAGGCGGTCCTCCGGCGGCGTTCGTGCAGGCGGTGGACCTAGCGCTGCGCACCGCGGAGGCAGAGGCGCAGGAGCGGCTCGCCCGGCTGGTTTTGCAGGCCAAGGAGGGCGTCGCCGAGGAGAAGGAGTCGGCCCAGAAGCGCCTGCGCCGCTGGCTGTCGCAGAGCAAGGTGAAGCCGGCCGAGGCGGCTCGCGTGCTTCTGGCGGAGGCGGCCATCTACGACGCGGTGGCAGTCGCCCTCGACGGTGCGCGGCTGGAGCTGGACCAGTCCGCGCTCATTCAGCTCGTCTGAAGCAAAAAGAAAAGCAAAAGCAAAAGCGCACCACGGAGGCACAGAGGGCACGGAGCAAGGATTGTTGGGCCCGAGGCGATCGCCCGTTCCGAGCGCGGTCGTGGCCGAGGCAACCCTTAAAACCTCCCCGGCTCCGTGCCTCCGTGGTGCGCTTGAAGCCGTTTACAAATGATCGGACTTCAAGTCAGCGGGTGTTGTAGGCGAGGCCGACCAGGGTGGTGAAGGCCGTCCGGCTCCCGGTGTCGGCGGTGTTGAGCCCGAACTCCGGCCCCACCCGTACGCGCGCGGTTACGGCCAGGTTGTTCTCGAGCAGGTACTCCCCGCCGCCGCCCAGCTGCGGCCCGTAGAAGAAGCCCGCCGGGTTGGAGAACGAGAACAGCACCGGCACGTCGGCGCCCAGGTCCAGCGTCAGCCGCGGGTCGATGCGGAAGCCCGCCACCACGCCGATGGGTCCGCCGACGCCGACCAGCGCCGAGCCGTGGTTGCCATAGATGGTGAGGCCCGGGTCGGTGCGGAAAGAGAAGGTGGTGTCGCCCGCCTGCCCCAGCACGTGCCGGTAGGGCACCGCGAGGTTGAAGCCGGAGATGGTGTTGGTGGTGCCCTCGAAGCCGTAGTTGAAGCCGACGTGAAAGCCGATGTCGGTGTCGGCGCTGGCGCCGTGCAGGTAGGTGAAGCCGATGCCCGGCCAGCCCGCCTCCGCCTGCAGCACCGAGTTGCCGTTGCCGACGGTGCGACCCGCCGTCGCGCTCCAGTTGTTGCCGCCCGTCGTGGAATCGAGCGACGTCTCGATCTGTGCCCGCGCGCCCAGCGGCAGGAGCGCCGCCGCCAACAACCCCATCGCCCAGCTTCCGACCCTGCGACCGATGCCCATGTGAATCCCCCGAGTGCGCCCGCGCGCAGCCGATGCGCCGCCGGCGCCCTGTGGCCGATGCGCGCATCACGCCTGTAAACTTGGGTTGGGCACGCCCGTTCGCAAGGCTCAGCGGACCGCCGCACGCCTCTCCGTCGCTTGATCTTGCCGCCCTGTCGGGTAGGTTGCGCGGTCCATGCAGGTCCTCGCGGGCGACATCGGTGGAACCAAGACGCTCCTCGCCATCTGCGAGTTCTCCGAGACGAGCGAGCGGGCGGGCGCTTCCATCCGCGTGCTGGGGCAGAGCCGCTACGAGAGCCGCAAATATCCGGGGCTTGGCGCCATCTGCGCAACCTTCGCCAGGGAGCAGGCGCGCCCCATGCCGCGCCTGGCGGGCTTCGGCGTGGCCGGCCCGGTCGTCAACGGGCGTTGCCACACCACCAACCTCCCCTGGATCCTCGACGAGAAGGACCTGGCGCAGACGCTGGGCATCGAGGTGGTGCGGCTGGCCAACGACTTCCAGACGCTGACCCTGGGCATCGAGTTCATCGAGGCGAAAGACCTGGTCACGCTCAACGAAGGCGCGCGCGATCCGCAGGGTCCCTGGGCGGTGATCGGCGCGGGCACCGGGCTCGGCGAAGCCATCGGCAAGGTCAACCTCATGGGCCAGCGCGAGGTGCTGGCCACCGAGGGCGGGCACTGCAGCTTCGCGCCCCGCACCGAGCTGGAGATCGGCGTGCTGCGCTTCCTCGAAGGCCGCTACGGCCACGTCAGCTGGGAGCGCGTCCTCTCGGGCGACGGGCTCGTCAACCTGGCGGAGGCCATCGCGCAGGTGACCGGCCTCAAGCCCGGCGATCACGTGCAGGAAGTGATTGCGCACGACCGCCCCAACGCGCCCGCCGCCATCACCGTCGGCGCCGCGGCCGGCGACGCGCTCTGCAAGCACGCGCTCGAGTTGTTCTGCAAGCTCTACGGCGCCGAGGCCGGCAACTTCGCGCTCAAGTGCCTGGCGAGCGGCGGCGTCTTCGTGGCCGGCGGCATCGCCCCGCGGATCATCGATTCGCTGAAAGACGGCCGCTTCCGCGACGCCTTCTTCGACAAGGGCCGCATGCGCCCGCTGCTCGAGCAGATGCCGGTGCAGGTGGTCCTCAACACCGACGCCGGCCTGCTCGGCGCGGCGGCGCTGGCCGCCCGCGACGCCCAGACCCGAAACCAGAGGCAGAGATGACCCCCGAGCTGCAGCAAAAGTGCATCAACACCATCCGCTTCCTCGCCATCGACGCCATCGAGAAGGCCAACAGCGGCCACCCCGGCATGCCGATGGGCTGCGCGCCGATCGCCTTCGTCCTCTGGAGCCGGCACCTGCGCTTCCACCCGCACGAGCCGCGCTGGGCCAACCGCGACCGCTTCGTGCTCAGCGCCGGCCACGGCTCGATGCTCCTCTACGCCATGCTCCACCTCACCGGCTACGAGGTGTCGATGGACGACCTCAAGTCGTTCCGGCAGTGGAAGTCGAAGACGCCGGGCCACCCGGAGTTCCACGACACGCCGGGCGTCGAGGCGACCACGGGCCCGCTCGGGCAGGGCATCTCCAACGCGGTGGGCATGGCGCTGTCGCAGAAGATGCTGGCGGCGCAGACGGGCGCGCCCCTCGACAACCACATCTACGGTATCTGCTCCGACGGCGACCTGATGGAAGGCGTCGCCAGCGAAGCCTGCTCCATCGCCGGGCACCTCAAGCTGGGCAACCTGATCTTCCTCTACGACGACAACCTGGTCTCGCTGGCGGCGCACACCGACGTGACCTTCACCGAGGACCGCGACAAGCGCTTCGAGGCGTATGGCTGGCACGTGCAGCACGTCAAGGACGGCAATGACGTCGAGGCCATCGACAAAGCCATTACCAATGCAAAGGGGGATCCGCGGCCTTCATTGATCTCGGTGCGCACCGTTCTTGGCTATGGCTCGCCGCACAA
This sequence comes from Deltaproteobacteria bacterium, assembly GCA_025350525.1. GTDB lineage: Bacteria > Myxococcota > Myxococcia > Myxococcales > 40CM-4-68-19 > 40CM-4-68-19. The sequence goes on along the minus strand of JANXXR010000151.1, from coordinate 627 downwards.
GGCCAATACCCACGACGCGCACGGCTCGCCCCTGGGCAAGGACGAGACCCGCGCCACCAAGGAGAACCTGGGATGGCCGCTCGAGCCCGCCTTCCTCGTGCCCGAGGAGGTGCGGCAGTTCTGGGCCGGGCGCATCGAGGAGGTGAAGCAGGGCTACGAAGAGTGGCATGCCCGCTTCAGCAAATGGCAGAGCGACAATCCGCAGAAGCTGCAGTTGTGGAATGCGCTCTCGGGGCGCGAGACGCCTGCCGATCTGCCGGAGCAGCTGGCCGCGGTGGTCGCCAACGTCACCGCCGCCGAATCGACGCGCAAGCACGGACAGGCGGTCTTGCAGCGGGCGGCGGCGCTGGTGCCGGGCATCGTGGGCGGCTCCGCGGATCTCGATCCTTCGACCTTTACCTACCTCAAGGATTGCGGCGACGCGCAGCCGGGAAACTATGGCGGCCGCAACATCCATTTCGGCGTGCGGGAACATGCCATGGGATCCATCGTCAATGGATTTGCCTATGACGGCTTCTATATTCCCTATAGCGCGACCTTCTTGCTCTTCTGCGACTATATGCGGCCGCCCATGCGCCTCGCCGCGCTCTCGGAGTTGCAGAGCATCTTCGTCTTCACCCACGACTC
>JANXXR010000140.1 GCA_025350525.1 Deltaproteobacteria bacterium | reverse complement strand
TCGCCGAATTCGAGCGCGAAATGATTGGGGAGCGTACTCGAGACAAGATGTGCGCTGCTCGCCGAAAGGGGAAATGGACCGGTGGCCCAGTGCCCTTCGGTTACGTCGTGACCAACAAGCGCCTCTGCGTAAACGAGGAGGAGGCGGTCATCGTGCGCGAGGCATTCGAGCTGCTGCGAGAACATCCGTACTCCATCGTTGCGCAGCTGCTGAACGCTCGCGGCCAGCTGCCCCGCAAGGCTCGCCGAGGGCATTTAATGCGGCACTGGACCAAGGACAGCATCGGGAGGCTGTTGGGAAACCCAATCTACGCCGGGCTCGTGAGATGCGGCGCAGAACTCAGCTCCGGGGAGCATCAGCGCATCATTAGTAGGGAAGCGCATGAAGCCGCCCGGGTGCAGCTCGCCGCGCCTCCTCGTCAGTTCACCTTTCACGAGAACGGCGCCGCGTACATCCTGAAGGGACTGCTGCGCTGCGCCCGATGCAATGGCGCTTTGACTCCAGGCTCTACTCGTCACGGTGGTCAGGAGTATCGGTACTACCGATGCAACCGTCGCGACAAGCACGGTACCGAAGCGTGCTCGGCAAAACCCTTCCGAGCATCTACCATCGAGGAGCACGTCGTCGAGCGCGTCGGCGAGGCCTGTGCCAGCCGCTCGTCGGAGGCCTCCAGGACGACTTGGATCGAAGATGCCCTGGCCAATTTCTCGCGGGCTTGGCCGTTGTTGCAGCTGACCAGCCGAGGGCGGGTGCTCCGCGCTCTCATCGATCACATCGTCGTCGATACCGTGTCTGGCGCGATCGAGATGCATCTTCTGGACGCCAGAGCCAGCGCACTGCGGGCGCTGGAGTTGAGCGCAGGATCGGCGGCGTGACGACAGCGCCGGCGACGACACACGGGATCGTGCTCGTTAGCACGATCGTTCGGCAGCTGCGCAGTGGTGGGAGTGAGCCGTCGGCGCACTCGCGTCGGCCGTCGCGCGTTGCTCGCATGCTCGCTCTCGCGCATCACTTCCAGCGTGCCATCGACGCCGGGAGCGTCGCCGACCTCGCCACGATCGCGCGCGCTCTCGGGCTCGCTCGGGCACGGGTGACACAGGTCATGGACTTGCTGCTTCTGGCGCCGGACATTCAGGAGTGGCTACTCGCCTCGGAAGCGGTGAACTCGATCGAGCCTCTGCGCGAACGCGATCTCTGGGTGGTCTGCCACGCACGGAGTTGGAAGGCCCAACGCGAGCGCTTTCGCCTCAGGTTCCTTTGGGGGAACCAGAAGTCCTGCGCCTAGGGTGCCGCCGCGACAGGCGTGGAAACCGTAAGTGCCAACCCGAATGTCCCCGGCGAAGTCCGGGCTGCCTTCTGCTCCAAGTTCCTGGCGCGGCACTGTCCAAAGAGTGAAGGGTAGCTCCCGGCCGGTGCCTGGGCTGCCGCGCGAGGCCGAGTCGGGGGCAGGTCGAAGCTGACGGTACAAGGTCATCCAAGGAGAAGGCCTTCCGCCGCGCGCCGGCCCTTTTACAGGTAGGTTGGCCACGCCTACCGCAGCAAAGGCCGCAGGCCGTTGAGCGGAAGCAGGTATGGGAACGGTCCTCGATGCACGGGTGGCGGTTCCAGTCTCACGGCGGTAGTTCGCTGAGGCAATGGGATCAGCGCATTTTGGACCTGCGGTACCAACCACCTTTCGTCCACTTTCGTGAGAGCGCCGTCCTTCGCCGCGCCAAGGGTGATTCGCTTGGCCGGGTTTGTGTCCTTGATCGGCAACCGCCTACACAATACGTCGGCAAGTCCTGCATCCTCCACAGCGCAGATGATCATGCTCGACGTAGTGCTCGACGGCGACACCGACGGCTTGGCTGCGGCCCAGAGATTCTCCGGCGGGATCCGCGGGCGCGCATCCTCATGCTAACCATGGTAAATGATGCCGATTCGGCGGCCGAGGCCTTCGCTGCGGGCGCGCTTGGATATCGCTGCAGCGCAGTCCCGGACATTCGGGGCGCCCCCGATACGACCGCTCGCCTCCCCCTCCAGCACCACTCGTTGGCCTGCGCGGGCGCCGCCGGTACGACGCGCAGGTGGCTCGCCCGCTTCTTGCGCTTCTTGGTCCGCACCGAGAGGCCCTCCAGCCGGTAGAGCCGGTAAACCCGCTTGTGGTTCACCGCCCAGCCCTCCCGCCTCAGCATCACGTGAATGCGCCGGTAGCCGAAGCGCCGACGAACCTGCGCGATCTCGCGCATCCGCATCCGCAGCGGCGTCGTGTCCTTCGCGCAGCTCCGGTAGCGGCACGTCGACCGCCGCAGGAGCAGGACCTCGCAGGCGCGCCTCTCGCTGACCTCGTAGCACTCCTGGAGGTAGCCGACGCGCGCGCGTCTCCCTGCGGGCCTCAGAATTTTTGTGTCAGCACGTCCTGCAGCATCACCTTGTCGAGAGTCAGGTCCGCGACCAGCCGCTTGAGCCGACCGTTTTCCTCCTCGAGCTGCTTCACTCTGCGGAGCTCGGCGACCCCCATCCCGGCGTACTTGCGCTTCCACCGGTAGAAGGTCTCCTCGCTGATCCCGAACTTTCGGCAGAGCGCCGTCGCCGGCCTGCCGCTCTCCACCTGCCGCAGAGCGTAGGCGATCTGCTCCTCGCTGAACCTCGACTTTCGCATCGTCGACTCCCTTTCTCCGGGAACTCAACGAATCAAAAATCTCAACTACTGTTTGGTCCAGTTTTTGGGGAGCAGGTCACTGGGCCGGTCGAAAGTCTTGGCGCCGTCGATCCCCGAGGATGAGTGCAGCACACGCCCGCGACCCTAGCGGCTGTCGGCAAGACCTAGAATGATAAGATCGATGCGCGTGTAAGCAGCTACGGCAGCGCTACCCTTCGATCTGTAGGCGTCTGGAAGAATGAAATCATTCTCGTCAGTGCGGTGCGTGGTGAATTCAGAAACTGTTCGGAAGGTGCTTTTGCGCGCTTGCACCATCCACTCCTCGTCCACCGAGTCGAAACAAACGAGAATGGTCCATTCCTTATAGTGCGCCAGATGGTTGTCGGTGTACATCCCTGCGTGTGAGCCGGTTGACCGAAGCTCGCCTTCCTTCCACGCCGGAGCGGCAGTCTGCTTGTAGGGCACCACGGGAGGGCCCACTCGCAATGCCTCGGCTAAAGCAGGGGGAATGTCCCGTCCTAGCATACGCTGAATCAAGAAACCGGCATTGTCAGAGAACGAGAGCATCCCCGAGTCGGGATCTACGCCACAGATGCAGATGCCTGCCTCAAGGAAAGGCGCGAGATTGAACCCAGCAACAGCGAAGGGATTGAGAAAGAGATGAAGACCGTCGCACAGTGACTCTGAATAGAGAGCCTTCGGGATCTGTTCGATCCGCGGCTTGGTGCTATCGGGATCGTATCGCATAGTGAAAAACACTAAAGTCGGATCCTCAAAAGACGCGAGCGCTTGTACCTTCCCCCAAGTTGCCGTGCTGCTAAACAACACGGCGCTGATGCTCTTGTAGGCGTCCGTCTTGAAGAGTCCAACAGGAACCAGAGCGCCATTGTCCTTGTCCACTACTTCCAGTAGCGACTCACCAACGAACGTTCGGTTCCCGCTGTCGTCATCGAGATAGAGGGGCTTGTCCACCCCGTATAGGACAGCAAGAATACCGGCTGTGTTTTGCATGAAGGCGCCGGGCTGCTCAAAAGGGGCAACACACACCACGAACGGCTTGCCTTGCACATGCGGAAGCCTCTGATAGTCATCCAAGAACTTCTTATGCTTGCTGGTAATGGCGTTGGACAAGCGAACGGTGGCGTATCGCACAAGCTCCCGCATGTCCGTAGGCGCGAACGGTTTTTCCCAATCCCATTCCGGGGGTAGCCTTGCGCATTGCTGGAAACCGTCGCCTCAGCGACGAGAGCAGGTTGGGTCAAAGTCAGAAGAAAGTCAGGCGCGTGATGCGTCAGGTCAGGAGCGAGTTGAGATCCGAGAGGGCGGAGAGGCTGGCAGGAGTGGTGGGCGTAGCCGAAGCAGAGTTGGAGGCGCTGTTCGAAGACGATCTTCACGCGAAGCGGATTGTGCCGCGCGAGGGCGACAAGCCCGCACCGAAGGCGCAGCGGAATTTCACCGATGCGGACAGCCGCATCCAGAAGAGCGGCGACGGCTTTGTGCAGGGCTACAACGGGCAGCTCGCGGTGGACGAGGGAAATCAAATCATCGTCGCGCAGGCGCTGACCAATCAACCGCCCGATGCCGAACACCTGGTGCCGATGCTGGAGCAGGTGATCGAGCGCTGCGGCCGCGCCCCGGACGTGATGACGGCAGATGCGGGCTATTACTCCGATAACAACGTGATATCGGCGCGAGCGCTCGGCACCGACCCGCACATCGCGACCGGCCG
>JANXXR010000083.1 GCA_025350525.1 Deltaproteobacteria bacterium | reverse complement strand
GGTGGTCGCCGACATTGATGAGATTGTGCGCGTGGTTCGGTTTCCCGGGTGGCAGCACACAGCCGCCGGTGAGCGCGAGGTGAGGAAGGCTCTGCGCAAGAGCCTGCTCAAGTACCAACTGCACCAAGACGCAGACCTCTTCGAGCGCTCCTACGTCTACGTCAGGCAGTACTACTGACATCTCGGCCCTCCACCAGGAGCGATGGATCCCCGCCGCCGCTTGCTGTGTTAACCGCGTCTCGGTTTTCTCTCCCCGCGAGAGTTCTAAATCGGTTGCCTTTGGTCAACCGGTCGCAACGCCCCTGTTGTGTCCGGACCCCGGTTCGAGTGCGAACGGACAGAGAAACTGGCGGGCCGCGGCAACTGCGCGGAATTCAGCGGGGAACCGGCCGACAGCGCCAAGTCGGCTGCGTTAAGCGAATCCAGCCGGTGTTCGTCTGGACCGCAGAATTGGCTCCCCGGTCCACACGGATTTAGAACGCATCCGCTCTCGTGGTCCGAGAATCAAGGACTTACGCGATCTGTTCGTGTCCCGGGACCGGACCCCAGACTCAACTACGAACAATTCCTGCAGATCGAGACTTCGGAGTTAACATAGCAAGAGAATGACGCGCCCTGAGGGCCGTACCAGCGGGCTCCCTGTTACAAAAGGTTCGACTACCGCCGCGAGACCCATGCGCGCCCTGGAGAAGGAAGGGCGCGCCACCTTCGCCGAGGTGCTGGCGGAAAAGCTTGCCAAGGACGAGGAGCGAATCAGGCGCAGGAGAGCTGACTACGCATGTGAATACAGGGGACCAGATCGTCCTCCGGGTGCTCAGGGTTCCTCGGCCGCGCCGGCGTGGCCTAGTGGGCGCGCGGCAAGATGGGCCGGGTCGCGGCGAGCCGCACCGGCAGAGGCAAGGCTCCGGCCTTCAAAGTCAGCGAGAGATCCTTTGCCTCCTGCAGCGCTTCCAGGACGGGTCGAGCCTGGCCGAGGTGGATCGAGCAGTTCCCGCCGGAGATCTCGTTGATGACGACCGGCGCCGAGGCGACGATTCCGTCGAGCGAGATCGCGATGCGCTTGTCGACGTTCGCCGCCGTCAGCTTGCGAAACCGCTCGGTTCCCGCCGGCTTGAAGTTCACGCTTACGTACGGCCTCCCCCGATCGAACGCGACGCGCGCGTCGGCGATGTCGTCGCCGGTCACCTCCGGCTGGTAGAGGAGAAACGTCCGGAAGCCTTTCGGGGTCCGGGCGAAAGCGAGATCGCGACCCCCCGGAACCCGCCTCCGCGCGAACTCGACCAGCGCCTCGCGACTCGCCGACTGAAAGAAGGGCGCCGCGATGACGCCCCCGTCGCGGCGCGAATATCGGTCCCAGTCGAGCTCCACCCCGGCGGGAAGCACCGAGGTCGAGTCCGCCAGCCGCGAATTGTCGTCCACGGCCTGCAGCTTGAGGAGGGCCTGGACCGACAGCGCTGCGATCGACTGGGGCGTGAGCGCCGACGCTGAGCTGAGCGGCACATCGATGAGCAGCTGATCCGCATCGATGCGGGAGAAGGCCGGCCGCCCAGTGAAGCGCGAGAACCGGCTGGCGAGAATGCGAGCCGTGCCGTCGATCCGCGCGTGGGCCTCCAGCGAGCGGTCCACCTCGACGTCGAAGACGTACCGGACTCCGCCGCGCAGATACAGCTCGCCACGCGCCGCGAGCCTCCGGAGCGGCTCGTGCAGCAGCAGCACGGCGACGGCGAGCGCCGCGAGAGCGGACGCGACCTTGAGCGCGCGTTTCACCCGACCAGCATGCCCGACACGTTGGAGGCGCGACAAGTCCGCGCGCAGCTTTCGGACACTCCGTCGGCTGGACCACGCCGCCCTCGATCACTATCGCAGCCTAACCCCCTTCCTTGTCCGTCGGATCTCCAGTGTCCGGACGGTCTGGCGTGTATGCAGGGCCGATGCAGGGACGAGATGGCCGCCAGCGAAGAACGACGCCCGCCAACTGGACAATTGCCCACGCAGCGTGCACGCCCGTTGGTGCGCTCAGGGCAGCTCGACGCAAAAAGTCGTCCGCTCCGCGTTTGACTGCGCGCTCACGGTGCCGCCGTGCGCGTGGGCGATCTGCTGCACGATGTGGAGACCGAGCCCGAGGCCCGTGCTCTCTTTCCCGCGCCTGAACGGCTCGAAGAGCCTGGGCAGCTCGTCGGCGGGTACCGGGCCGTCGCGGTTCGCGTTGGAGACCTCCAGCGCAAAACCGCGCTCGCGCGTCGCGAGCACCACTCCGATCGGCGCATCCGGAGGCCCGTGCTGAATGGCGTTGCCAACCAGGTTGGAGACGACCTGCGTGAGGCGATCGGCGTCCCACGAGCCTGCGCCGGCGGTCTGGGCCTGGAAGCGGATGGCGCGCGTGGGATGGCTGATCTCCAGCTCCTCGATCGCCTGCGCTACTATCTCGTCGAGACGGCAGGGCTTACGGTCGAGCGACAGCCGGCCTTCGCGGCCGCGCTCGAAGTCGAGCAGGTCGGCGATGAGCCGGCTCATCCGCTCGGCGCTGCCCTGGATCCGGCGCAGCGCGCGAAGATGACCCTCGGGAAGCGCGCTAAGCTTGAGCAGGAGCGAGGCGCTCATGAGGATGGCCTGCAGCGGATTGCGCAGGTCGTGCCCCACGATCCCGAGCAGGCGCTCGCGCTCCAGCTCGGCGTGCTTGCGCTCGGTGAGATCGCGGATGAACGAGGTGAAGGTCGGCAAGCCTTCGAGCTCGACGCGCGTGATGGCCATTTCCACGAGGAGCTCGCTTCCGTCTATGCGAAGGATCGAGGTCTCGAACCGCCCGAGGACGGCGAAATCCGTAGCGGGGTCGCGCAGCTGCGTTAGGCGGGCGCGGTGACTCCCTTGCTGCGCCGGCGAAACGATGAGTTCAGTGAGATCCTTGCCGACTACGTCGGCGCCGCGGTAGCCGATCAGGCGCTCAGCGGCCGGATTGAACTCGAGGATCCTGCCTTCGTGATCGGTGGCGATGATGCCGTCGAGGGAGGAGCGGACCACCGCGGTCTTGCGCGCCTCGCTCTCGCGCACCGTCCGCAGCAGGTCCTGCTTCGCGCGCAGCGCTCGCTCGACGTCGGCGCGGGCGGCGTCGAGAGCGCCGGCGAGGCTGCTCGCGTGGCGCGCGGCATCGCGCGACGCCGCGGACTGGCCGGCCGCCGCCAGCGCGCGCTGCTCGGCACGAAAGAGCGCCGAGAGGAGCGGAAGCGCGAGGTCCGCCGGCGTCTTGATCGAGGGCGCGCCTCCGAGGAGCGCGAAGAGGATATCGTCCTTGGCGAGGGCGAGCACGGGCGCGAGCGTCGCGCGGTCAGGCCAGGCTACCGTCCCGCGGTGGACGCCTCGCCCGGTTGAGGCGAGGAGCGCGTCCCAGGTCGGACCGCCGGGCATCGTCGACTGGAAGCCCGGCGCGGGCATGAAGACGGACAGCTCTTCGTCGCGGACGAAGACGATCAGCGCCTCCGCGCCCAGGTGCGCGGCGAGCCGTTGGGCAGCGGCGCGCCGGTCGCCCATCCCTGCGAGCTCGCAGACGAGGGAGGCCGTGGACGCCGTAGCGCTCAAGCGGCTACTCCGGCAGAACGCAGACGACCGCCGTGCAGTTGTGGAAGCCCCCGAACTGGCCTTCCGAGCGCGCGATCTGTCCGTGCGTGTTGCAGCCGGCGAACTGCGCGCCGCCGAGCGCGTCGCTGACTGACTTCAGCTCGTGGCCGAAGACCTCGCCGAGACGCAGGCGCGTCGCCACGCAGTCGAAGAAGAGCCCCACCTTCGGCGCGTTGCCCTTGAGCCCGGCCAGCGCGGCGCTGGTGGCGCGCGCGGCTGCGGCGCTTGCCGACTCCGCCGTCGCCCGCATGATGTGGACCTTCGCGCCCGCGGGAATTTCGGCAGCGCAGGAGACCGCTCCGTCGGGATGGATGACGAGCGGCACGCGCAGCCGGAAACCGGCGCCGGTGTCGATGCCGAGGATGTTGTGCAGGAAGAACGGGATCGGCGCCTCGACGTCGAGCGTCTGGAGCGTGACCTGGGCGTGCTTCTGGAAGGCCTCGACGACAGGCGGCTCTCTCTGTGGCGCGACGTTGGCGGCGGGCCGCCCAATGGCGCGTCCTCAGTCGTCGTCCTGGTGGTCGTCGTGCTTGTCCGGACCGCCCTTCGCCCAGCGCTCGTCTTTCGGATCGTAGACCATGGGCTTGAGGTAGTCGTCGGGATCGACCATCCAGCGGTACTCCGGCCGCTGCGCCGGCGTGAGCGCCGGGACCATCTGCTCGAGCTGCTTAAGATAGGCAAGTTTGAAGTAAAGAGACGAAGTCGGCAACGCCGCGTTCGTCTGGTGGATGGGGATCCAGATCTTCGCCTTCAGCACCGCGCTGTTCTGAATCGGGTCTCGCATGCCGGTGGTCGCAAAGCCCAAGCTGACGAACGAGCCCAGTTCGACGTCGGTCTCGGAGAGCGATGCGATCGCGTTCCTCACGTTGGTCGAAACGTGCTCGGCAGGGAACATGTCGTCCCAGCACCCAGGCACTCCGTGATCGATGGTGCAGCCGTGGTTCAGGTCACCGGTCGTGTTGTGCCAGGCGAAGGTGAAGCTGCGCTCGCCCTTCACCACGAAGTGATAATAGATGCTGATGGGTCCGCCCACCTTGCCGGCCGTCTTGTACGAGTGCGGGACGCCGGGAGGATACATGTCCGGGTCGCGCGGATCTGCCACATTCTTCACCGGGGTAATGGGAAACTTCGTCTCCGGATAGGACGTCCCCGAATGGAAGTGCCGGAAGGCGGTGATCGAAGCGACCGATTCGAGCGCATCGATCTTCACGATCTCCGCGCCCGGGTGCGAGCCGAAGGAGGTCACGTCGCGGCAGTCGACCGTCGCACCGCTCGGGAGGGCACTGCTCGCGATGAGGTTGGGAATGTCGAGCGTCTTGAGATCTGCGCAGGTCTCTGCCGAGGCAAAGATAGGGATGCCGAGCTTGCTGCCCAGCCAGGCCGCGTTGTCGGCGTGGTCGCCATGGCCATGGCCGAGGAAGGCCATCTCCGGCGCAAGGCTGACCAGGTCCTCGACGACGAACGGCGTGCGGCCGGGCACCATCTCGGCGCGGTGCGCGAAGGTGTCGAGCAGGATCACGTGGCCCTTGATGGAGACCGCGAAGGTCGCGTTGGTGAGCCAGGAGAAGATCACCTTGTCCTTGTCGACTCTTCCGCTTTCCTGATCGACGTTCTCTGCGCCGAAGACGAGGTTGCGGGCGCGCAGGATGTCCTTGGTTGCGGGGGACTTGGCGCTGACGCCGAAAGCCAGCGCGGCCGCTACTGTGACGAACGAAAAGATGCGAGTCATTGGGGGCAACTCCTCTACGATGGTGGTTGCTGCGCGCAGGGGTGAAAGCACCCTGGCCGCGCTATGTACTTCTGATGAGAGATCCAGATCAAGAGCCGGCGCGGCAGCGCAGCGCAGCATCGCTCGTTCCTCATCTGCATCGCCTTGGCGGAAGGTCACTCGTCGAAGACGTTTCACATTGTTTCCGTCGCGACCGGGACCTGCCCGCGGACGAGGGTCCTTGCCGAAGGGGGCGACTTGGCTCTGCCCAGGCGCGGCGCTGAAGCCGTCCAGGGAGGCTCGCGAAAAGAAGAAGGACGACACCAGGGGCTCGCGGTGGCGCTCAAGGGCGAGGTCGATGAGGCGCGCGACCAGCTCGCGGTACCCGCTCCCGCTCGCCTCCCACAGCTTGGGATACATGCTGATCTTGGTGAAGCCGGGGATGCGTCGTAGGTCGGCGAAATCCGGAACGAGCCGCCTTCGCGGGCGTCGAACGCATGCACGTGGCTGGTCATGCCGGTCGGTATCATCCAGGTAGCCACCGCACGCGGATCGAGAAAGCGCGATAGACGGCCGCGCGAGGCGGGTTCAGGTGGGGGCAGAGCGATTCGACGGCCAGCGTTTACCAGCCGGATGCGCCTGGCGCGGACTGTGACGAGGTCGGACTTGTAACCGACGACCGGGCGGGCGTATGGCGGCACGCGTGCCGGGGATGCGGGCGCTGCCTACGTCTCTGCATTGTGCCGTCAGGGAGGGACAAACCATGAACGCAGATCTTCTCCTGTCCTCAGCAAGGTCGGATTCGCCCGACGATCGTCCAGCGCGGTCCGCACCCGGGCGTCGCAGCTTGCTCAAATACGCCGTCGGGGCGGTGCTCGCGCTGCTCAGCCTGGGTACCGTTCCGGCAGCGCGCGCCGACAACGACGACGATCGCGGCCGGCAGAAGTGGGTCGCGAGCTGGGCCACCTCTCCGGCGGCCTACTTCGTCTACGTGGCCCCGTTGCCACAGAACCAGGCCCTGGCCCCATCTCCTACGCGGTTCACCACCGCGAACATCCAGCCGGACCTCGCCTTCCCCTTCCCCAGCGCCAGCACCACGGGCGCGCACAGCCAGACCATCCGCTCCATCGTCAAGCCCGACCTCTGGGGCGACACGATGCGGGTGCGGTTCTCGAACGTTTTCGGCGACAAGGCGCTGACCGTGGACGCGGCGACCATCGGCCTGCAGGAGTACGCCGGCAACGTCGTCCACGGCACGCTCACCCCGGTGACCTTCCGCGGATCCGGCTCGGTGACGATTCCGGCCGGCCAGGAGCTGTGGAGCGACGCCGTGCACCTTTCATGGGTCAAGGACGCCGACGATGCGCTGATTCAGGGCCGCAATCTGGCCATCAGCTACTCGATCCAGGGTGACAGCGGCCACATGACGTACCACTCGGGCGCGAACACGACCTCGTTCATCACGCCCTCCAGCAGCGGTGACCACACGCAGGACGCGAATGGCTTCGCTTACGAGTTCACCACCACCTCGTGGTTCTTCCTCGCCACGCTCGACGTCCTGGCTTCGACCGACACGGTCGTCGTCTGCGCCTTCGGCGACTCGATCACCGACGGAACGCACACCACGCTCAACACCAACGACCGCTGGGCCAACGTGCTCTCGCGCCGGCTCCACAACGCATATGGGCACAAAGTCAGCGTCGTGAACGAGGCCATCGGCGGCAATCGCGTGATCGCCCCAGCGGTCGTGAATGCGGCTTCAGGCCCGGCCGCGGTCGACCGCCTCGATCGCGACGTGCTGGGACTCTCCGGTCTCACCCATGTCATCTGGCTGGAAGG
>JANXXR010000078.1 GCA_025350525.1 Deltaproteobacteria bacterium | reverse complement strand
CGGCGTCTTCCTCGGGCGCGAAGATTCGGCCCAGCGCGGGCTGGATGCCCAGCGTCGGAAACAGGCTGGCGCTGACCGCCGCCACTTCTGCGCGCTCGGGTTCGCCGCCGATGCTGACGTTCCACTCGAACGGATAAAAGGCCGCCACCGACGAAAAGGTGCGCGACTCGCGCGCGAGGTCGAGGTAGTTCGCCGGCGACCACCAGTTGTCGGCGCCGTCGGGGCGCACTTCGTGGATCGCGTAGAGCCGCTCCGGCTGGGGCAGCGGCAGCGGGCGGAAGAGGATGCCGTCGAGCACGCAGAAGATCGAGCTGCTGGCTCCGATGCCTAGCGCCAGCGCGCCGACGGCGAGGAGCGTGAAGCCGGGGCTGCGCCGCAGGCCGCGCACGGCGTGGCGCAGATCGTAAAGGAAGGAGTCCATCTATTCTGCCCTGAGCGAGACGGCGGGGTCGACGCGGGCCGCGCGACGCGCGGGCAGGAAGCTCGCGAACAGGGCCACCGCGACCAGCAGCAGCGAGATCGCCGCATAGGTGAGCGGGTCGCGCGCGTTCACGCCGTAGAGCAGCGAGGAGAGCGCGTTGGCCATCGCCAGCGCCGCCATCAGCCCGAGCGCGACGCCCGCCGCGGCCAGCCGCAGCGCGCCGCCCATCACCAGGCGGAGCACGTCGCCCGCCTGCGCGCCGATAGCGAGGCGGACGCCGATCTCGCGGGTGCGCTGGGCCACTCCGTAGGCGGTGACGCCGTAGATGCCCACCGCCGACAGCACCACCGCGAGCGCCGCGAAGGCGCCGAGGAGCTGCAGCGGGAACCGGCGCGGAGCGAGCGCGGTGTCGACGCGCACCTCCCATGGCTCGATCCAGTCGATGGGCTGCGCCGGGTCGATGGTCGAGAGCTGCTGGCGCAGCGCGCTGACCAGCGAGGCAGGCGGCCCCCGGGTGCGCACCAGCAGCACCATCTCGCCGTCGGGCAGCTGCGCCTGCGGCGCCCACAGCATCGGCACCGCCGGCCGATCGAGCCCCATGTCGTGCACGTCGGCCACCACGCCGACGATGCTGCGCGGCTTGCCGCTCTTGTCGCCCATCCGCACGATGCGGCCGATCACCTCCTGGCCGGGGAAGAACCGGCGCACCCACGCCTCGTTGACCAGCAGCACCAGCGGCGCCTTGGCGTCGTCGGCGAGCGTGAACTCGCGCCCGCGCTGGATGGGGATGTGCAGGGTGTGGAAATAGCCGGCGGTGGCGCGGCGGAACTCGTCGTCCGGCGAGACCTCGCCCGCAGCCGGCATGCGGTCGTCGATGGCGTAGCTCCAGTCGGTGCGCCCGCCCAGCGGCGGGATGTTGACGGCACCGGCCGACTCGACGCCGGGCAGGGCGGCGGCGCGTCGCACCGCCTCCGCCCAGAAGGCCGACTGCGGCGTGTCCGCCTCGTAGGCGGCGCCGCTCAGGCTGACCTTGGCGGCGAGCACGTTGCGCGGGTCGAAGCCTGGGTCGACGTGGATCAGGTTGGAGAAGCTGCGCAGGAGGAGGCCGGCCGCGATCAGCAGCACCAGCGAGAGCGCCACCTGTCCGACGATCAGCGTCGAGCGCAGGCGTCCCGCGCGAGGGCCGGCGCTGCCGTGGCTGCCGTCCTTCAGCGAGTCGGCGAGATTGGTGCGCGAGGCGGACAAGGCCGGCGCCAGCCCGAAGATGAGCGTGGTCGCGACCGTGAGCAGGGCCGCGAAGCCCAACACCGCGCGGCTGACCCGCACGTCGGCGAGCTGGCGAACCGCTTCCGGCGCGGCTGCGAGCAGCGCGTCCAGCGACCAGCCCGCCACCGCGATGCCCGCGCCTGCGCCGAACACCGCCAACAGCGCGCTCTCGGTGAGGAGCTGCAGGACCAGCCGCGATCGCGCCGCCCCCAGCGCGCTGCGCACCGCCAGCTCGCGCGACCGCGCCGCCCCGCGCGCGAGCAGGAGGTTGGCGACGTTGGCGCAGGCGATGAGCAGCACCAGCAGCACCGCGCCGAAGAGGACCAGGAGCGGCTCGCGCGAGGGAGCGGTGAACCGATCTCGCAGCATCTCGAGCGTGAGGTGCCAGTGGGCCTCCTTGCTGTACATGCTCGCGTAGAGCGCGGCGATCGCTGCCGAGAACGCGTCCAGCTCGCGGCGGGCGGCCTCGACGGTCAGCCCCGGCTTGAGACGTCCGACCGCGTTGTAGGAGCGGTTGCCGCGCTGGCCCGGCCGCTTCAGCTCGTCCTCGGACCAGCCGAACGGCAGCCAGAACTCGTTGGGCGCGTCCCAGCGGAAGCTCTCTGGAAGAACCCCCACCACCGTCCGCGACGCGCCGTTGAAGGTCAATGAGCGCCCCACCACGGTGGGGTCGCTGCCGAAGCGCTTGCGGAAGGCGTTGAAGGAGAGCAGCACCTCGCCGGCGCTGCCCTGGTGGTCGGCGGCTTCGCCGAAGACCCGCCCGTAGAGGGGGTGGACGCCCAGCGTCTCGAAGAAGCTGCCGGTCGCGTAGCCCGCCTCGACGCGCTCGGACCGGTCGCCCTGCAGCGCGGCGGTGTAGTTCGCCGAGGCGCCGACCGATTCGAAGAACTTCGCCGTGCGCAGGTCTTCATACTCCTGCGCGGAGATGACGATGCCGTGCAGGTTCTGCGCGTCGAAGTTTCCACGGATGCCGACCAAACGGCTCTCCTCGCCCCAGCCCAGCGAGCGCATCAGCACCGCGTGGACCACGCTGAAGATGGCGGTGGTGGCGCCGATGCCGAGCGCCAGCGCCAGGATGGCCGCGGCGGTGAAGCCGGGGGTGCGGAGGAGTCCGCGGACGGCGAAGCGGAGATCGCGCCAGAGGTGTTCCATGGTTCACTCCGATCGAAGCGCGGACATCGGGTCCACCCGCGCCGCGCGCAGCGCAGGGATTCCACTGGCGAGGAGCGCGACCGCCGCGAGCAGGAGCGCGATGGCGAGGTAGGTGATCGGATCGCGCGGCCCGACGCCGTAGAGCTGCGACGAGAGCAGCTGCGCGAGGGCCAGCGCCGCCGCGCCTCCTGCGGCGAGCCCGAGCGCGAGCGTCCGCAGCGCGCCGGTCAGCACCATCCGCACCACGCTGCCGGCGGTGGCGCCGATGGCCATGCGCACGCCGATCTCGCGGGTGCGTTGCTCGACCGCGTAGGCGGTGATGCCGTAGATGCCCAGCGCCGAGAGGATCAGGGCCAGCGCCGCGAAGGCGCCCAGGAGCTGCAGCGGGAAGCGCCGCGGCGCGAGCGAGCGCACGACGATGTCGGCGAGCGGCCTGATCTCGTCGGGCGCCTGCGCGGGGTCGACGGCGGCGAGCGCCTCGCGGACCGCCGGCCCGTAGCGCGCCGGATCGCCGCTGACGCGCGCGGCGATGCGCATCAGCTCGGGCACGCTCTGCGCCTGCGGCAGGTAGAAGGTCGGCGCCGGCGGCTGGTCGAGGCCCAGCTCGCGCACGTCCTTCACCACGCCCACCACGCTGCGGTAGCCGCCCTCGTAGCCGGCAGAGAGGGCGAGGATGATCCGCTTGCCGATCACGTCGCGGCCGGGGAAGTAGCGCCGCACCCAGGCCTCGTTGACCAGCGCGACGGCGGGCGCGCGGGCGTCGTCGGCGGAGGAGAGGTCGCGTCCGGCGAGGAGCGGAATGCGCAGGGCTTTGAGGTAGCCCGGCTCGATGCGGCGGATCTGGCTGACCGGCTGCGGCTCGCCCGGCGACGGCTGGTAGCCTTCGATGCGGTAGCTGCGCGGCTGCGAGCCGGTGAGCGGCAGCACGTTCGCTCCCGAGGCGGCGACGACGCCCGGGATGGCACCGACGCGGCGCACCGCCTCGGAGAAGTAGCGGGCGCGGGCCGCGTCGCTGTCGTCGTACGGCTGCCCGGCGGGCGCGACGAAAGCGGTGATGACGCCCTCGGGATCGAACCCGGGCGGCACGTCGAGCACGCGGGCGAAGCTGCGCAGCACCAGGCCCGAGGCGGTGAGCAGCACGAACGACAGCGCCACCTGCCCGGCGATCAGCGCCGAGCGCGCGCGGCCGGTCGAGGGCGAGCCGGCGGCGGATTCCTTCATCGCCGAGGCGGGATCGGGCGCGCTGACCCGCAGCGCCGGCGCGAGCCCGAAGACGAGCGTGGTGGCGATGCACAGCGCCGCCGCAAACGCGAACACCGGCCAGTGCAGCCGCGTCAGCGCCAGCTCGCGGATGACCGGGGGCGCCGAGACGAGGAGCCCCTCCATCGACCAGGCGGCGACGGCCACGCCCACCGCCGCGCCCGCCACCGCCAGCACCGCGCTTTCGGTGAGGAGCTGCCGGAC
>JANXXR010000069.1 GCA_025350525.1 Deltaproteobacteria bacterium | reverse complement strand
GGTGGTCGCGCCGCGCTACCTCGGCGGAGAGGAGCTGCCGCGCGAGCAGGCGGGACACGGCACCGGGCCCGACACCAGCAAGGTGCCGGATGGGTCGCGCCTCACCCCGCCGCGGCTCGCGCCCGGCTTCGATCCGCGGGTGGCGCTGAGCATCGAGGCGGAGCTGTACGGCGCCTTCGCCGAGCTGGAGTGCTCCCAGCACGTGGTGCGGACCCAGGCGGGGCCTGAGAGCGCGCGGGTGCAGCTCTCGAGAGAGCACCAGCCGCTCGACCGCGACTTCGTGCTCCGCTGGAAGCTGGCGGGCGCGGCGGTGAAGTCGCAGCTCCTCGTGCACGATGGCTTCGCCATGATCTCGCTGCTTCCGCCGGCGCGCGAGGGGTACCTGGGCGCGCCCCGCGACGTGATCTTCGTGGTGGACCGCTCCGGCTCGATGCAGGGCCCGAAGATGGCCTCCGCCACCCGGGCCTGCGCGGTTCTCTTACGGACCCTGGCGCCCCGCGACCGGTTCGCGGTCCAGGCCTTCGACGACAGCGCCGAGTGGATGCCGGGCGGCTTCACCCAGGCCGACGAGGGAGGCATCGAGCAGGGGGAGAAGTGGCTGCGCGAGATCTTCGCTCGCGGCGGAACCCAGCTCGACCTCGCCATGGCCGAGGCGCTGGCGCAGATCCGCGAGCACTCCTCCGAAGGGCGGGTGCCGGTGGTGGTGCTGCTCACCGACGGGCAGGTCGGCGACGAGTCCGGAGTCTTGAAGCACATCCAGGCCGAGCTGGGCGGGGCCCGCGTCTTCACCGTCGGCATCGACACCGCGGTGAACTCCGGCTTCCTGCGGCGGCTGGCGGCGCTGGGCGGCGGCACCAGCACGCTGGTCGAGCCCGGCGCGCGGGTGGAGGAGGCGCTGCAGGCGGTGGGGCGCGAGATCGGGACGCCGCTCGTCACCGGCCTGCGCGTCTCGGGGGAAGTCTCCGGTGCGGCGCCCGAGCGGCTGCCCGATCTCTTCGCAGGCCGCGCCTCGGCGGCGTTCTTCGAATATGGCGGCGGTGCGGTGAAGATCTCCGGCCGCTGGGCCGACGGGAAGAAGTTCGAGGAGCGCCTCGAGCCCCGCGAGGCGCCGCTGGCCGCGCTCGGCCACCTCTGGGCGCGGGCGCGGGTGGCCGACCTGGAGGACGCGTTCCGTACGGCGCACGACGAGAAGCTGAAGCAGGAGATCGTCGCCATCTCGGTGAAGCATTCGGTGCTGACGCGCTTCACGGCCTTCGTGGTCGTCGATCCCGAAGTGGTGAACAAGGGCGGCAAGCGGCGGACGGTGGTGCAGCCGGTGGCCATGCCAGCGGACTGGGAGATGCTCTCCGTGATGGAGGGCGCCAGCGGGGCGGCGGGCGTGCGTCCTATGCGGGCGATGATGCCCATCCGCGGGGCGCCGGCCGGAGTTCCCCCGCCTGCCCCTGTGGCGGCTGCGCCGTACGCGGGCGGCGGACGCAAGCAGAAGTCGCTGGGCGGCCTGATGCGCGGCATCCTGCAGGGCAATCCGCCCCTGGCGATGGACGGTTCGGCGGGCGAGGAGCGGGCGACGCCGGGCGAGCGCGAGCGGGTGCGCAAGGCGCTGGAGAAGTTCGTGCAGGCGTTCGCGGCGGCGAAGCAGTCGGGCGGCGCGGAGCCGCTGGAGAAGGCGCGCCTCGAGCTGCTCAAGGCGCTGTCCGAAGCGCTGGCCATCGCCACGGAGGTTCCGCTCCTGCAGGCTTTCCTGCGCGCGGCGGCGGTGGAGCTGGTCGCCGCGCTGAAATCCGGCGGGGCGGCGGCGTTCGATCGGCACGCTGCCGCGCTCCAGGCGGCGCTCCTCGAGGCGCGCGGGCCGCTCGACGCTCCGTCGGGCAAGGCCGCGGCGGGCAGCTTCTGGGAGGCCTCGATCTGAGATATGTGCGCGCGGCATGAAGACCAACGCCGCGCGCATCCTCGACGGACTTGGCATCCGCTACACGCTGCGCGAGTACGAGGTGGATGAAGAGGACCTGAGCGCCGGGTCGGTGGCGCTCAAGGTCGGGCTGCCTTTGGAGCAGGTCTTCAAGACGCTGGTGTGCCGCGGCGACCGCAACGGACACTGCTTCGCGGTGGTCGCCGGCGATGCGCAGCTCGACTTCAAGGCGCTGGCGCGGCTGACCGGGGACCGGAGCACGGAGATCGCGCCGTTGAAAGAGGTGCAGCCGCTGACCGGCTACCTCCGCGGCGGCGTCACCGTGCTGGGTGCGAAAAAAGCCTTTCCGGCTTTCGCCGATGAGACCATCGAGCTGTTCGAGGTGATCTCGGTCAGCGCCGGGGTGCGGGGCACCCAGGTCCTGCTGGCGCCCGCCGACTACCTGCGCGCCACCGGGGCCC
>JANXXR010000026.1 GCA_025350525.1 Deltaproteobacteria bacterium | reverse complement strand
TCGAGCGCGCCCTGCGCCACCGAGCGCAGCGCCTGCAGCTCCAGGTACGGCGTCGGCTCGGGCGGCTCCTGCGCCGCCGACTCTTGAAGGCCGCGCTTGAAGATGGCGTTGAGCGCGCCCACCAGCACGCGGCCGGGGCGGCCCGAGCTGATCCAACTGGCCATCAGCCCGCTGTCGAGGGAGGGGTGCAGCTCCGGCGCCTCGAGGAAGGCCTTCTTGACGTGTTCGCTCTTCACCGTCGCCGGCGCCACGAACGACGCCGGCCGGGCGGCCCGCGGGTCGAATCCGTCGAGGAGGATGAGCCGCTCGTACTCGTTCTCCCGCAGCGAGGGCCGGTGCCGCACGCAGAGGAGGAAGAAGAGATCGCGGACGGCGGCCCGCACCGCCTGCTCGACGCCGTTCTCGACGTGCACCGGCACGCGCAGGTCGGCGAGCGAGGTGCCGAGGTGGAAGCGCAGGGCACGCCCGTCGAGGCGCAGCGTGTCGGTGAGCGAGCGTCCGGGGACCTGCCTGCGCAGGCGGGCGATCAGGTCCAGCCGCTCTTCGGCGTAGGCCATCCCGCGGCACTTTAGCGCAACCGACCCCCGGCGCGCGCTGACAAAACCTCTGCTAGAAGGACTTCATGTCCAGGGTCGTCCTCTTCGCGCTCGTCATGACCGCCGGCTGCCCCGGGCTCGGGCAGGTCGCCTTCGACGTCAAGTCGCAGGGCCAGTCCACCATCCCTGCTTCGCCGACCGGCGGCATCTTGCCTTCGGCGCTGGGGTTCGACGGCCTGGGCCCGACCCAGTTCTCCCAGAGCCAGGACTTCGCGAACCACAACACCAACAAGGACCACCTCACCTCGTGCCGGGTGAGCAGCCTGACCCTCAAGGTGACGAGCCCTTCCGGCGGGACGCTCTCGTTCCTCACCAAGATCGAGTTCTTCATCCAGACCAGCACCCTCGCGCCGGTGCGCATCGCCGAGGCGCTCAGCATCCCGCCGGGCGCGACCACCATCGACCTGGCCATCGACGACCAGGAGATCGCGCCCTACGCGAAATCGGACAATTTCTCCATCACCACCAAGGCGAGCGGAACCTCGCCCCAGCAGAACACGGTCATCGAAGCCGATCTCACGCTAAACATCGAAGCGAACGTCCTGTAGGACCGTTGCCTGCGCGGCCCGCGGCGCGTAGATTGCGCGCCTCGCCGCCCCCGGAGTGTCGCCGATGAAGAAGATCGAGGCCATCATCAAGCCCTTCAAGCTCGACGAAGTGAAGGAGGCGCTGGCCGACGTCGGCGTGCTCGGCCTGACCGTCACCGAGGTCAAGGGCTTCGGCCGCCAGAAAGGCCACACCGAGCTCTACCGGGGCGCCGAGTACGTCGTCGACTTCCTCCCCAAGGTGAAAGTCGAAGTGGTGCTTTCGGACGAAATGGTCCCGCGGGCATTGGAAGCCATCGAGCGAGCGGCGAAAACAGGGCGCATCGGCGACGGCAAGATCTTCGTGACCAACGTCGAAGAGGTGGTTCGGATCCGCACCGGCGAGCGCGGCGAGCCGGCGCTGTAACGGGAGCAGGGGACTGCAGCACACCGGGGACACGAAGGCGCCTGCGGCGGCCATCATGTCCCCGACTACAAGAAGAATTCAACGAGGAGTGGAACACATGGCGAAGGGCAAGGACGTAATCGGGCTCGCGAAAGACAAGCAGGCCGTGATGGTCGATCTGAAGTTCATGGACTTCCTCGGCCTCTGGCAGCATTTCACCATCCCGATCGCGGAGCTGAACGACAACGTCTTCGAGGAAGGGCTCGGCTTCGACGGCTCGTCGATCCGCGGCTGGGTCCCCATCCACGCGAGCGACATGATGGTGGTGCCGGACCCGGACACGGCGCTGATGGATCCCTTCATGAAGGATCCGACGCTCTCGCTCATCTGCAACGTCTCCGACCCGATCACCAAGGAGCCCTACGCCCGCGACCCGCGCTTCATCGCGCAGAAGGCGGAGCGCTACCTCAAGTCCACCGGCATCGGCGACGTGGCCTACTACGGCCCCGAGGCCGAGTTCTTCATCTTCGACGGCATCAGCTACGACTCCGGTCCCAACCACGCGCACTACCGGATCGAGTCGCGCGAGGGCCAGTGGGAGACGGGCAGCGCCGTCGAGCACAACTTCGACGGCAAGACGCACTCGACGCGCCCCAACCTCGGCTACAAGCCGCGCTACAAGGAAGGCTACTTCCCGGTGGCGCCGGTCGACAGCCAGCAAGATTTGCGCACCGAGATGTGCCGGGTGATGGAGCAGTGCGGGATCATGGTCGAGCGCCAGCACCACGAGGTGGCGACGGCCGGCCAGGCGGAGATCGACATCCGCTTCGACTCGCTGGTGAAGACCGCCGACAAGCTGATGTGGTTCAAGTACATCTGCAAGAACGTCGCGCTGCGGAACGGCAAGACGGTGACCTTCATGCCCAAGCCGCTCTACGGCGACAACGGCTCGGGCATGCACACGCACCAGTCGATCTGGAAGAACGGCAAGCCGCTCTTCGCCGGCGACGGCTACGCGGGCATGAGCGAGATGGCCATGCACTACATCGGCGGCCTGCTCAAGCACGCGCGCTCGCTGGCGGCGTTCTGCAACCCGACCACCAACAGCTACAAGCGGCTGGTGCCCGGCTTCGAGGCGCCCGTCAACCTCGCCTACTCGTCGCGCAACCGCAGCGCCTCGATCCGCATCCCCATGTACTCGCCGTCGCCCAAGGCCAAGCGCCTCGAGTTCCGCTCGCCGGATCCGTCGTGCAATCCGTACCTCGCCTTCGCGGCCATGCTGATGGCCGGGCTCGACGGCATCGAGAACCGGATCGATCCGGGAGACCCTCTCGACAAGGACATCTACGGCCTCTCGCCCGAGGAGTTGAAGGACGTGCCGAAGATGCCGGGCTCGCTGGAAGAGGCGCTCGACTGCCTGAAGAAGGACAACGAGTTCCTCTACAAGGGCGACGTCTTCACGCCCGACGTGGTCGAGGCCTGGATCGACACCAAGATCGAGAAGGAGCTGAACCCGGTGCGGCTGCGCCCGTCGCCGATGGAGTTTGCGCTCTACTTCGACATCTGAGCCAAAGCTAAAGCGCACCACGGAGGCACAGAGGGCACGGAGGCTTTTTGAAAAAAAGATCTTCTCCGTGCCCTCCGTGCCTCCGTGGTGCGATTTTGTTTTTCCTTCTCGCCTGCACCCCTCCGCCGGCGCGGAGGCCGGTCGATCCGCAGGCGCTGCGGGGCGTGACGCTGGGAGTGCCGCCGCCCGCCGATGCGCGGCCCTCTCCCGGCATCGGCTGCGGGCAGGTGTCGCAGGATCTTTCCTTCCGCGCGCACAAGCTCCTCATCGCCGCCTTCAGCGAGGCCGGCGCGACGGCGACCAACGCCTCGACCGGACCGTGGGTGCTCACCGTCGCGCTGCGAGAGGCGGCCATGGGCCCCGAGAACGAGCGCGCGCGCCCGACGGACAGGCCCGTCGCGCAGGGAAGCGCGGACAGGTTCGAGACGCCCTCCCCCGATCAGCCGCAGCAGAGCTGGTTCAACTCCGGGCAGGGCAACGTCTCGGTGGTGCTCGACGCGACCCTGGCGCGCGATGGCGCGGTGGTGTGGCGCAACACCGTCTCGGGGCACGCCAGCTCGGCGCCCTGCCTGCAGGCGATTGATAAAGTTCAGGAGGCGCTGGGCGACGCGGTGGACAAGCTGCGCGAAGCGATTGCGGTCGAGCTGCGACGGCGCTGACCGCGGTGGCGGGCTTCAGAGCCCCTTGAGCCGGTAGCTGGCGATGCCGCCCGACGACTTCTGCTCGAGCAGCTTCCCTTCGCGGACCAGCTCGTCGAGCAAGGCCGAGGCCGCGAACCGGTCGATGCGCAGATCCCCGGCCACCGCCTCCGCCGTCACCAGAAGCTTGCTGCGCATCATCCGCACGATCTCGTCCTTGCGGTCCTGCTTCTGGTGCAGTTCGGCGACGTTGCTGGTCATGCCGCGCCGGATGCCGAAGAGCACCAGCACCACGATGGCGAGGCCCAGCAGCGGGAAGACGATGTCGCCGTGGTCGTCGAGCCAGTACCAGAGCTGGTGCGCCTGATCGTCCGCGGGCGGGTGCGCCTTGTGCTGCCTGGGGCGGAAGCCGCGCGGCGCGGCGGCGAGCGCGAGGGCGGTCAGTCGGTGGAAGGCAGCCAGCAGCACGGAGCGCGTACCTACGGCAGAAGGGTCAGTGGATCAAGCGACACCTCCAGAGGAAGGCCCGTCCGCTTGCACTGCGCTTGAACAGGCCGGACGGCGTCGCGGTGCGCACTCTCTCGTCAGACCCAGAACAGGAGGAGTGATGCAGCAGACGACGACAAATGATTTGGCAGGACGGATTGGCGACCAGGCTTCCACGGCCGCGGGGCAGGCGAAGGAGCTCGCTCGGGTGGGCACGCAGCAGGTGAAGGAGATCACCCAGACGACCCGCGAGCGCGCGCTGCGCGAGATCGATTCGCGGCGCGAGAGCATCGCCAGCGAAGTGGAGAAGCTCGCCGGCACGCTCGAGAACCAGAGGGGCGGCGGCCAGGCGGGCCCCGTGATCGACCTGGCGGCCTCGGCGGCGAGGAAGCTGTCGACGGCCCTGAAGGACAACACCGCCGAGCAGCTGCTGCGGAGCGCGACGCGCAACCCGGTGGCCGTCCTCGCCGGCACTTTTGCGCTGGGGTTCTTCGTCACCCGGCTCTTCAAGGCGTAGCGCATGGATCTTCGAGAGCGTTCAAACGGCGAGGGCGACCTGAGCCAGGAGCCGGTCGGCAAGCTGGTCCACGACTTCCTCGACGAGTCGAAGCGCGTGCTCAGCGAGGGCACGCGGATCCTGCGCAGCGAGGTGGAGTCGGCCAAGTCGGAGGTGCGCCGCGAGGCGAAGAAGCTGGGGCCGGCAGCGGCCTTCGCCGGAAGCGGAGCGGTCTTGCTGCACGTGACCGTGCTGATGCTGGCGGTGACGCTGGGCATGCTGCTCGCCGAGGTGATGCCTTTCTGGCTCGCCTTCCTCCTCACCGCGGTGGTGACAGGGGCGGCGGGCGCGGGCTTGCTCATCCAAGCGCGCCAGAAATTCGCAGCGGTACAGCTCAAGCCGGAACAAACCATTCACAGACTGGAGGAAGACAAACGATGGACGAGAGGACTGACGCAAAGCGCTCGATCGAATCTTCAACAAAACACCTGACCGAAATCGCGCACGAGCTGTCGCGGCGTGCCAGCCCTCGCTACCTCGGCGACCAGGCAAAGGAGACTGCCTTGAACAAGAGCAATGAATGGAAGGAGCAGCTCAGCACGAGCCCGCTCGCGCTGGGAATCATCGGAGGCACCATCGGCGCTTTGATCGGCCGGGCGCTCGGCAAGGAGCGGCTCATGCACGCCTCGATCCGGTCGTCGTCGAGCCCGACGTACCGCACCGCCATGGCTGACGAACGCGGCGTCCGGTACGGCGCAGTGGTCGATACCCGCGGCGTGCAGTACGGCAGCGGCAGCGAGGCCAGCTGGGGCAATGGCAGCAGCGCTTCGGGCAGCAGCGGCATCGGCGACAAGATCGTCGAGACCGCTCACGACCTGCGCGACAAGGCGGGCGAGATGGCATCGAGCGTGCGCGACCGGACCGGCGACCTGGTCGGAAGCGTGCGCGATCAGATCCCCTCCGCCGCCGAGATTGGGCAGAAGGCGGACGAGAACCCCATGCTGGTCGCCTTGGGCGGCCTGGCGCTGGGCGCGATCGCGGCCTTCCTCCTCCCGGTCAGCAGGCAGGAGCGCCAGCTGCTCGAGCCCGTCAAGCAGCGGGCCGGAGAGGCCATCGAGTCGCTCGGCGACAAGCTCGGCGAAGGCATGCAGCAGGCCCGCGAGAAGATCGCTGGCCCGCAGGATCAGCCGCAGCTTCAGACGCAGCAGCGGGCGCTCGGCGAATTCACCGTGTCCGCCAACGGCCCGTCGCAGACGCACTGAAAAGCGCTGGCAGCACTGAAGCACTGGCCGCCCGCCGGGGATCGCTCCCGGCGGGCGGATTTTTTTCAGGAACGCCGCGGCCGCGCGAACTCCGGCTCTTCACCGGGCGCCAGGACTTTTCCGCTCTTCCAGAGGATCTCCTCGCAGCGCGCGATCAAGTCCGGAAAGCCCTGCCCCGTCAGCGCCGCGATGGCCACGCCGTTCGAGCCCATCGCCAGCGTCGCCGCCCGCTCCGGCGCGCGGTCCGCCTTGTTGAAGACCAGGAGCCGCGGCGTCTCCTTGACCTCCAGCGTCGCCAGCACGCGCTCCACCGCGGCCGCCTGCTCCTCGCTCTGCGGGTCGCTAGCATCGACCACGTGCAGCAGCAGATCCGCCTCCTCCAACTCTTCCAGCGTGGCGCGGAAGGCGTTGATTAGATCCTTGGGCAGATCGCGGATGAACCCGACGGTGTCGGTGATGATCACTTCCCGCTCGATCACCTGCCTTCGGCCTTCGGCC
>JANXXR010000682.1 GCA_025350525.1 Deltaproteobacteria bacterium | reverse complement strand
GAGGTCCATCGCAACGGTAGATCACAAACTGGATCTGCCGTCGATCCCCTCGACGCGGTTATGAGATGCGTTCTAGTCTAGCTAAGGCTCAGCCGGGCGAACGGCCCAAACGAGTCGATCAACAAGGTGGCGCCGCCCCTGGGACGACTCCGAGCACTTGCGCAGCGAGTTGAATTGACTCTCCGAGCATCATTCTAGCGCGCCCTCCCTTTGGTAGTCGGTGAATCGTGCCAACGTATCGTTGAGGTGCCGTGCCGCCAGTTCCTTTCTCCTCCGAGACGTTGCCTTGGCGGCGGAACGAGCCAGAAGACACGCGGCGAATACTCTACGATCGAAGCATCGAAATCCGAGAATCTGCACGTTCCTGAACGCACGTCCGTCAAGGATTGAAGTCGGGCCCCGTGCAAGACAGCCCGGTCTCGGTCGTCTTTAGCCAGAGCCCGCCGTTCCGAACACAAATGTCGCGACAGGTCTGACAGACATTCGGGCTCCCAATGATACAAGCGGGCGCAATCGCGATGCACAACAAAGAATGCTTTGCCTGACATCGGACGCGGGCTGGGGCGGCATCCTTCGCACGAACCGGCGCTCGCGCGCTACCCGCGGGGAGCGAAAGATTTCGCCGGAGATTCGATCTCGGGTCGCAAGGCTCGCTTTCGCGCCCGCCGCCATCCGACGCGCAGGAGCCAGGTGCGCGGCTCGGACAACACCTCGCGTGCCGCCGGCTCCGCCGAGGAAAACGGGTCGCGCCCGGCCGCGGCGAAGTGGTGCGCGGCGTTGCCGAGCACGTAGGCAATGGCGTTGGCCAATACGGTGGGCGAGGTCAAGAGGTGCGCGTGGTAGTGGTCGCCGAAGACCTTCCCGGTGCAGCCCATCATTTTGTTGAGCGCCTTGGCGATGCGGATGCAGAGCCCCTGCAGCGCCCGCGAGAGAGAGGCGTGGTCGTCGGCCTCAAGGATGAGGTGCAGGTGGTTCCCCTGCACGCTGAACTCGACGAGCCGCACCCCGAAGCGCCCGCGAGCTTTTTCGAAGCAGTTTCTGATGCGCCGGAAGCTCCGCCTGGAGCGCAAGTTCCAGACGTCATCGCGCATGCGCAGGGTCACGTGTACCGGCGTCGCCCGCATGAAGCGCGGCCGGGCGGCGTGCGAGACCCGGCTGCCGCGCGGGCGGCCGGCACCGTCGCGACGACCGCCGCGGGTGGGGAAGCTCAGCTGTCTGGGTCGGGCGTGCATGAAATCGGGACTAATTATATGGCGAGCGCCGGGGAGAGTCAAGACCTCATCGAAAGGTGGCGCTTTCTCACCTCGCGTCCATTGCGCGGCGACACCGCAGACAAAGAGCGATGCTCTGGAGAGCGACGGACGCGAATGAAGGAGCGAGTGAGCTTCGTGCTGGAGTAGGAGCCGCGCTGAATTGCGCGGCACCGACGGCTTCCGGCTCGACGCGGTCCGGTACTAACGAGGCGGGAGCCGGCGCCGTCGAGGAGAGTCACGGCGACCGCTGTCGAACCCGCCAGCGGTCTCGCTGAGGTCGAGCGGCGCGGAGTCCTGCCGCCCGAGAAGGACCCGCCGCCGGGCGTCGAGAATGACGCAGCCATTTGCGAGCACGATCGGCCCCGACGACATCTGGCGCAGCAGCCGTTTGCATCGACCGGACCCGGTCGCCTTCCAGCGCTGCCGTTACACGAAGACCGGCCGCACGAAGCGCTAGGCGACCTCGCACCCGCTCCTTGTCTACCGCCGCTCGCCCCGTGGCTTATCCTCGCCAGCTGCTCAAGCCAAATCCTCCGAGTTGCCGCGAGGCCTGCGCGGTCCGCCGCCATGGTTGCCTCCGATGGCGGAGGCCCGGATCTGAGGATTGGCGCCCCGCGCGAGGGTCCGCCGCCTGCGGGGCGGACTCAGCGGTGGCTTGGGTAGCCGGCTTCGCTGATGGCCTTGCGGACTTCCGCCTCCGACGTCGCCGCCGCGTCGAAGACGATGGTCAGCTCTTTCTTGGCGGCGTCGGCGGTGGCGCTGCGCACGCCCTTCACCAGGCGGACCGCCTGCTCGGTCTTGTAGGCGTCGCCCTTGCTGTGCCAGCCGTCCACCTTGAGGGTGAGCGATTGGTCGGCAGCGGCGGCCCCGAGAGCGAGGAGCGCGCCGGCGATGAAGGTCCTGATCCTCATGCGTCGGAGGGTAACGCTGCGGCCCCCGGCGCGCCACGGCGGCCCCGCTGCTCCACCGCCCCGTGGCGCAGGGGCGCGAACCAGCCGCGGACGCCGGCCTTCCACAGGGTGGCGAGGATCAGGGCCAGCAGGACGGCGGCGGAAGCGGCGCCGAGCGGCGAGGAGAGCACTTGGGCCTCCAGCGGGCCGCGCACGGCGGCCAGCGCCCGGTCGACCGAGGGATGCGCGCCCGAAAGCAGGGCGGAGACGCGGATCGTCCCCAGCGCGAGGCCGGCGAAGAGCGCGAGCCGCAGCGCTCCTCGCGTCGACTCGGGCGCGACGTCTCGCAGCGCGCTCCGGACCGCATCGAAGGCGCCGCGGGTCGCAGGCCCGAGGGCGAGCAGGCCGACGGCGAGCCCCGGATCGAAACCCCTGCGCAGCAGCACGGCGGCCACGGCGACGGCAGAGGCCTGGTCGAGCCGCGCCGCGAAGAGGAGCGCCAGCGAGAGCGCGGCCCGGGGCAGCAGTCCCGCCGGCAGCGAGGGCGCGCTCACCGCGAGGACGGCGGCCACGGCCAGGAGCAGGAGCTGCGGCGGTCCATGCCGGCGGACGGAGGCCAGCAGCCCCACCAGGACCGGCGGGCGCCGCCATCCCCACTCGGCGGGCGGCGCAGGTGCACCGCTCGCGCTGGCAGGAAGGCCTTCCTCGTCGGGCAGCGCCGCGCCCGCGCGACGGAGCGGCAGCGCGAAGAGAAGAGAGAGCGTGCCGAAGAGGATGGCCGGCAGCGGGCCGAGCAGCACCAGCACCAGGAGCAGCGCGTCCCAGCGGAGCAGGCGCACCGGCAGCGCGAGCAGCGCCGCCACCAGCGCGCCGCCGAGCAGCGCGGGCGCGCAGGCGAGGCCCACGCCGGCGAAGACGCGCAGGAGCCCGGCCAGCGGTCCGGCCTCCGCGCCACGCAGGTGCAGCACGGCGGAGAGCCCGGCGACGGCGAGTCCGGCGAGACAGGCGCCCAGATCGGCTGCGCGCTCCCAGCCGGAGGAGAATCGCTGCGCGCGGATCTCGTCGGAGACCACGTGGAGCAGCGCGCCCGCCGTGGCCGCCGTCGCCGCCGTGAGGAAGGCGCCCTCGCCGAAGCCGGGCACCACGTCGCTCAGCAACACCCCGGCCACGCCCGCGACGCCGATCAGCATCGCGCGGCGCCATGCCGAGCCAGGGCCCCCCAGGCCGAGGAAGGGCAGCACCACCGCTGCCGTCAGCGGCGCGTGGTGCGCCACCAGCGCGATCTCCAGATCCAGCTGCCCGCGCGGCTGCGCCAGGGCAGCCACCAGCGCCAGGCCCTCGGCCACCGAATGGAAGATCAGCGCCGCGAATCCGACCTCGGCCGCGACCCGCACCCCGGTGAGGCCGCGCGCCTCGAGCAGCCCCGGCCCGATGGCCCGCGCCCCCGCCTCCAGCGCCCACGGCAGCGCGAAGCCCAGGCCCATCCACACCAGCGCGCGCAGGCCCTGCGCCTGCAGCACTTCCGGCAGCAGGTGGAAGACGACCACCCCGCCCGCCGCGGCGAAGGCAAAGGTCCGGGTCCGCTCCAGCACCGACGGCCGCTTCTGCGCCAGGAGCGCGATGGCGCCGCCCAGGAGCGCGGAGAAGAGCGCGAGTCCCGCGGCGCGCATCATGCCTGGCAGCTCCTGCAGAGCCCGCGCAGCTCGAGCAGGTGGCCCTGCACGCGGTAGCGGGTGTTGCGGCGGACGTCCGCGAGCGCGCGCTACAGCGCCTCGGAGTGAAACTCGCGGGCGCTCCCGCAGCGGATGCAGACGATGGCGTGGTGGCAGCGCCGCTCGTCACCTTTGCAAGGGCGGACGGCGGTCGAGCCCAGCACGCGATGCAGCAGGCCCAGCTGGAGGAGCGCGGCGACGTTGCGGTAGACGGAGACGCGGTCGATGCGGACGCCTCTGCGGCGCAGCTCGCCGTGCAGCTCGCGGGGGCCCAGCGGGCGCGCCGACGCCTCGATCACTTTCAAGAGCGACCGGCGCGAGGCGGTGATGCGCCCGCCGCCCTGCCGCAGCGCCTCCTCCGCCCTGGCCGCGAAGCCCATCCCCAAGGCTCTAGCGCAATTGCAACATCGTTGCATCAAGGAAATCGCTTGCGGCGGGGCGGAAGGTGGGCTTCAAGGGCGCGTGCATTTCGGCGTCTTCGCCACCACATTCGGCCTCATCTTCCTCGCCGAGCTGCCCGACAAGACGGCGTACACGGTGCTGCTGCTCGCCTCGCGCGGACGGCCGCTGCCGGTCCTGTTCGGCTCCTGGGCCGCCTTCCTCGTGCAAGGCCTGCTCGCGGTGGCGCTGGGGTCTTTCATCGGCCAGCTGCCGCCGCAGGCCGTCCGCTGGACCACGGCGGCCCTCTTCCTCGCCTTCGGTCTCTTCCTGCTGCTGGGAAAGGATGCGGAGGAGGCGCCGCCGCCGCTCTCCAAGCGCAAGGCGGTGGTGCAGGCCTTCGTGCTGGTCTTTCTCGCCGAGCTTGGCGACGCCACCCAGATTGGAACGGCGGCGCTGGTGGCCCGCCTCCATGATCGCTGGTCGGTGCTGGCCGGCTCGACACTGGCGCTCTGGACGGTGTCGGCGCTGGCGGTGACGCTGGGCGCGACGGTGGGAGCGCGGCTGCCCAAGCGCGCGCTGCGGCGGGTGGCCGGGGCGGTCTTCCTCCTCTTCTCCGCGGTGAGCTTTCTGGCGCTTTAGCTACTCGGCCGTGCTCGTTCTCGTCCCCGTTGCCTTCAGCCGCTGAGCACCTCGGCGATGATCTCCGCCCCGCGCGCGAAGGCCGCCGCTTCCTGCACCAGGCTCACCACCAGGAACGCGCCGGAAGCGAAGTCGAAGAAGTAGCCCGGATGGACCAGCACGCCGGCCTCCAGCAGCGCGAGCGCCCACTCTTCCTCGCTGCGCGTCCGCGGCACCGCCAGGATCGCGCTCCAGCCGCCTTCGCTGCGCAAGAGATTCCACGGCGCCTGCGGCATGCGCGCGGCCTGCAGCGCGGCGCGATTGCGCGCCAGCAGATCGCGCAGCGCGCGTTGCATTCCGTGCCGCGTCTCCAGGAGCTCGGCGGCCGCCAGCTGCACCGGCGTCGAGACCGACAAAAAGGTATCCGCGATCCGCTCCAGCCGCCGCAGCGCCTCGTCCGCGCCCGGCCCCGCCGCGATGCACCAGCCCAGCTTCAGCTGCGGGAGCCCGGCCACCTTGGACAAGCCGGAGAGCGAGAACGAAAGCACATCGTCGAAGCCCGCGACGCTGCGCACGCGCCGCGCGTCGGGGAAGGCGGGATAGTCGGCAAAGACCTCGTCGCAGATGAGCGCGCACCCATGCCGCGCGCAGACCTGCGCCAGCGCCGCCCGCTCGTCCTCTTTTAAATAGGCGCCGGTCGGATTGCCGGGGCTGACCACCAGCAC
>JANXXR010000659.1 GCA_025350525.1 Deltaproteobacteria bacterium | reverse complement strand
CCGTCGCCAGGCCAAGCCCGGCTCCTCCCGGGAAACTTGAGCCGCCGCGAAGTCGGGTCCAGCGTGGCAAAGAGCTTGTCCTCCGCCAGCACCGTGGAGTGGGTCAGCGAATTGAGCAGCGTGCTCTTGCCGGCGTTGGTGTAGCCGACGATCGAGACCACCGGCACGCCGCTGCGGTTGCGCTGGCGGCGCCGGGTGGCGCGGTCGGACGAGAGCCGGTCGATGGCTTTTTCCAGTTGCGAGATGCGGTCGCGGGCGCGCCGGCGATCGACCTCGAGCTTGGTCTCGCCCGGTCCGCGGCCGCCGATGCCCGCGCCCAGCCGCGACAAGGAATCGTCTTTTCCCACCAGCCGCGGCAACAAGTATTTGAGCTGCGCCAACTCGACCTGCAGCTTGCCGTCCGCGCTCTGCGCGCGCTGGGCAAAGATATCCAGGATCAGCTGCGTCCGGTCGAGGATCTTGAGCGCCGTCGCCTCGGAGATGTGCCGCGCCTGCGAAGGCATCAAGTTGCGGTCGAAGATGAGCATGTCTGCGCCCAGCGCCATCGATCGCACCAGGATGTCCTGCAGCTTGCCCTCGCCCACCAGCGTGCGCGGGTCCGGCTGCGCGCGGCTCTGCAGGATCTTGTCGAGCACCTGCACGTTGGCGGTGCGGGCCAGCTCGGCGAGCTCGGCCAGCGACCGGTCGGCGGCGTCCTTGTTGCCGCGGTGCACGCCGATGAGGATGGCCTGCGCCTGCGCGCCCACCTCGCGCACCGGCGCAGCCCGCGCCATCTCCTGCTCCAGCGCCTCGACCTCCGCCTGCGGATCGTAGGCGAGTTCGTAGACGCTGGCCGCCTCCGTCTGCCGGTACAGCTCTCCGGACGGGTTGAAGGGCAAGAGCGTCCCGACATAGACCTTGCCGGGCAGCCCGTCCTCGAGGGCGACGATGGCCACCACCGCGTCGAGGCGCAGCAGCACCAGGTCGGTGAGGTCATCGCGGGTGAGGGGCTCGTTCTTGAGGTGCGTGTGCACCAGGCGCAGGCCGCGGAGGCGGGCCTGTCCGGCGCGAGCGCGGCCGATGTCAGGGAGGATGAGCTGCCGCGCGTCGCCGACGATGACGTGCTCGATCTCGCCGCGCCGGTTGATGAGCACGCCGAACTGCCGCCCGATCTCCCGCGACACCTCGGTCAGGTGCCGGGCCAGCTCCGCCGAGACCAGCTCGCGCTGCTGCACGCGACGCCGCCAGGTGGCGAGCAGGCGCCTGGACTGGCTCGCCTTGAGCCCCTGGGTGTTTCCGGAAAGCTCTTCTCTCACAGGCGCCTTCTCTAACATGGGAGCCCGCCGGCTGCTCTGGAAGGCAGCGCCAGCGGCCTCCGGCGGTGCTACATTTACCGAAAGACTCGAATGGCAACCTCCCTCCGCTCCACACTCGCGCGCAGCAAGCGGCCGGTGATCAAGATCGGCTCGGCAGTGCTCGCAGGAGCAAAGCCGGGGCCGCCTTTCGATCGCCGGAAGTTCGCCGCCTTGTGCGACGACCTCGCCTCCGTCGCCCAGGGCCGCACTCCCGTGGTCGTCTCCAGCGGCGCGGTGGCGCTGGGCGTCGAGCGGCTCGGCCTCGCCTCGCGCCCCCGGGAGATGGCGCTCAAGCAGGCGGCCGCGGCCGTCGGGCAGAGCCGGCTGATGCGCCTGTACGACGACGAGCTGGAAGCGCGCGGCCTTCGCTGTGCGCAGGTCCTGCTCACCCACGCGGACATCGCCGACCGCGGCCGCTACCTCAATGCGCGGCGCGCCCTCTCGGAATTGCTGGCGCGCCAGGTGGTGCCGATCATCAACGAGAACGACACCGTCAGCGTCGAGGAGATCAAGTTCGGCGACAACGACGCGCTCGCGGCCATGGTGGTCGATCTGGTGGAGGCCGACCTGCTGGTCATCCTCACCGACGCGGGCGGCGTCTACACCGCCGACCCGCGCAAGGATGCGAAGGCGACGCGCATCGCCGAGATCGAGAAGGTCACGCCGGCGGTCGAGGCGCTCGCGGGCAGCGGCTCCGCGGTCGGCACCGGCGGGATGATCACCAAGCTGCGCGCGGCGCGGCGGGCCTCCGAGTCGGGCGTGCCCAGCGCCATCGTGCCCGGCGAACCCGGAGTGCTGACGAGGCTCTTCGACGGCGAGGACGTCGGCACCGTGGTGCACCCGCTCGGCGAGCGGCGCGGGCTGCGCAAGCGCTGGATGCTCGACCTCAAGACCCGCGGCGAGTTGCTGGTGGACGACGGCGCCCGCACCGCCCTCATCGAGCGCAAGAAGAGCCTGCTCCCCAGCGGCGTGCGCGAGGTCCACGGCGCCTTTCTCTCCGGCGACCTGGTGGAGATCATGACCATGGACGGCCGCTGCTTTGCGCGCGGGCTCGCCGTTTATTCGGCGGACGAAGTCCGGCGCATCTCGGGGCTGCGCAGCGCCGAGATCGAGGGCCGGCTCGGCTACCGCCTACTCGACTGCGTGGTCCACCGCGACGACCTGGTCGTGACCGCGTGAGCGCCGCAGTCGAGCTGAAGCTGTCGGCGCTGGAGCTGGCGCAGCGGGCGCGGCTCGCCTCGCGGCAACTGGTGAAGCACACCGGACCGCAGCGCGCACAGCTGGTGTTGGATGCCGCCGCGCGGCTGGAGAAGCGGGCCGGCGAGATCGCCGCCGCCAACGCCATCGACGTGCAGCGCGCGCGGGAGGCGGGGCAGACGGCCGCTCTCCTCGACCGGCTGCGCCTCGACGAGCCGCGCGTCGCAGCCGTGGCCAAGGCGCTGCGCGAGGTGGCGGCGCTGCCCGATCCGGTGGGCGAGATCGTGGAATCGTACGCGCGCCCCAACGGCCTGCGCGTCGAGCGGGTGCGGGCGCCGCTCGGGGTCATCTTGATGATCTACGAGGCGCGGCCCAACGTCACCGCCGAGGCGGCGGCCCTCTGCCTGCGCAGCGGCAACGCGGCGCTGCTGCGCGGCGGGTCGGAGGCGCTGCAGACCAACGCCGCCGTGCTCGCCTGCTTCGAGGGGGACTTCGCCCAGCTGGTGCCGCCCGACCGCGCCCTGCTCGAGGAGGTGCTGCAGCTCGACCAGCTCATCGATCTCTGCATCCCGCGCGGCGGGCCGTCGTTGATCAAGTTCATCTCCGAGCGGTCGCGGGTGCCGGTCATCCAGCATTACCAGGGCGTCTGCCACCTCTACGTCGCCGCCGACGCCGACCTGGGCATGGCCGAGCGGCTGGTCGTCAACGGCAAGAC
>JANXXR010000652.1 GCA_025350525.1 Deltaproteobacteria bacterium | reverse complement strand
ACCTGCGCGCCCGACTGCCGGCGGAACTCATAGCCCACCGCCATCGACACCGGCCGGTCCGCGGCCAGCGAGAAGAGGTCGCCGCCGAGGTTGAGGCCCGCCGAGAAGAGCGAGTCGAAGGCGCGCGAGGTGCCGGTGAAGCCGATGTAGTCGACGGCCCCCTGGGTGAGGGAGCCGTTGTTCGGGCCGCCCAGGAGGTTGAGCGGGACGCAGCCGGGGATGACGGTCTTGGGGTCGCCCGCCGTGGCCACGCAGGACGGCACGCCGTTGATGATCATGCTCGGTCCCACCGCGGTCTGGACGCGCGAGTTGCGGAAGGCGCCACCGGTCGTGAACGACCCCGAGGTCTTGCCGTAGTTCATGGCCGCGTCCCAATACCAGCCCTGCAGCGGGCCGAAGGGCTGGCCGAGCGTCCCGTCGAGGCCGGTGACCACCCGGAAGGTGCCCAGTTCCTCGGAGTAGGTGCGGTTGCCGAACTCGACCAGGCGCCGGCGCACGTAGCTGATGTCCTCGCCGAACGGGTTGTAGAGGCTGTCCTTGGAGACGAAGTTGTTGTTGTAGTCGGACGGATTGAGAGGCGACGGCGCCGCGTTCTGTGTCGAGTTGCGCTGCACGTACGAGACTTCGTAGTAGCCGCGCGCGATGGGGAACTTGGCGTCGCCGGCCGAGAACGCCTGCACCGTCGTCGAGGGGATGGTGAGGTAGTTGACCGCGGCGTAGTTGTAGGCGTCGTTGCCGGTGCCATTGTTGGCTGCCGCCTTCGAGCCGTAGCTGCGGAAGCAGACGGTGTCGCCCGCGGGATTCTTCCCGCAGATGGGCGAGGTGGGGTCGCGAACGTAACGGTTGCCGATCTTCCAGCCGCCGTTTCCGGCACCTGTCAGCGCCACGCAGAGCGGGTTGCCGTTGCAGAGCGGATGGCCCAGGTTGTTGGGATCCTCGGGGAACCGCATGACGCCCGCGGGCGTGCCGCTGCTGCCGCTGGG
Organism: Deltaproteobacteria bacterium; assembly: GCA_025350525.1. Classification (GTDB taxonomy): domain Bacteria; phylum Myxococcota; class Myxococcia; order Myxococcales; family 40CM-4-68-19; genus 40CM-4-68-19. Next base: position 5,190 of record JANXXR010000652.1, on the reverse strand, counting down.
GTACTGGCCGGTGCCATAGGGAGCCGAATAGTCGTAGTCGAACGCCTGCGCCGCCCAGTCGCGGTCGGCCAGGATCGACGACTTCTGGTTGAAGTAGCGCACCGAGAAGATGGCGCTCGAGGTCTCGTCGCTGTGGCCGGTGGTGACGTGGGCGTCGAAGGTCTGCGCGTCTTTCTGGCCGGAGACGCCGTACTGGGCGCCGGCGTTGGTGCCGTTGTAATTGCGCCGGGTGATGATGTTGACCACGCCGGCGACGGCGTCGGAGCCGTAGATGGCGGAGGCGCCGTCCTTGAGGACCTCGACCCGCTCCACCGCCTCGGTGGGGATGGTGTTCAGGTCCACCGCGGCCGAGGCGCCCAGGCCGCCCGGCACCACGCGGCGCCCGTTGACGAGGACCAGCGTGCGCTGGATGCCGAGGCTGCGCAGGTTGATGCGGGTGGTGCCGTCGGCGCCGTAGTTCACGCCGCCGGTGTTGAGCTGGAAGTTGGGCGCGTTGCCCTGCTCGGGCATGGTCTGCAGGAAGTCGCCGATGGTCATCTTGCCGCTGGTCTCGAACTGCTGCCGCGTCACCACCGTGACCGGCGCGGGCGTGGTCAGGTCCTTGCGGCGGATGCGCGAGCCGGTGACGACCATCTCCTCCTGGAGATTCTTCCGCGCTTCGGTGGCGGCGGGCGGCGCGCTGGTGGGCGTGGCCGCGTCGGCGGCGGGCTGCTGGGCGGTGGCGGTGCCGGGCGTCGAGGGCGTTGGCGGAGTGGTGGTGGTGGCCGGAGGAGTCGCCGCAGGCGCCGGATCCTGCTGCGCCTGCGCGGGCAGCGCGCTCACGAGCGCAGTGGAGAGAGTGAAGAGAACGGCCGCCGAAAATCGCCGCAGCAGCATTGTGTAGCCCCCTTTTTGTTCAGGGCACGAGGTTGCGTTCTTTTCGCTGATTGCGCGAGAGAAGTACACCCCCCACCTGCGGGCCGCTTTGATCCGTGCTCGTGCGGGAGGCGCGATCGCGACCCGAAGCGGGGCCGGGCCCGAACCTGCTACGCTCAGCGGCGATGCCGGGCAAGGTCCTCGTCGCCGACGGTTCCGACGCGAACCGCGCCGTGCTCTCCGCCCTGCTCCGCAACGCCGGCATCATTCCCCTGCCCGCGGCGGAGAGCGAGGAGGCCCTGCGGCGCGCCCGCGCCGACGCGCCCGACCTGATCCTGCTCGACTGCGCGCTGCCGGGCATGGACGCCTTCGAGGTGCTGGCCCAGCTCAAGGCCGACCCCCTGCTGGCGGAGGTGCCGGTGATGCTGATCGCCCCAAAAGTGGGCGGCAACCGCAAGCGGGCCTTCGCGCTGGGCGCGGCGGGCTGGATCGCGCAGCCCCTCGACGAGGAGGAGCTGATCGTCCGGGCACGGGCGCAGCTGCGGCTGCGCGAGCTCTCCCGCTCGCTGGCGCAGGCCAACGTCGAGCTCCGGCAGAAGCAGGCGCAGATCGAGATCGACCTGCGCGCCGCCGCCGACATCCAGAAGGCGCTCTTGCCGCAAGGGCCGATGGAGCTGCCCCACCTCTCGGGCGCCGCCTTCTTCCTCCCCGCCGAGGCGGTGGGCGGCGACCTCTTCCAGGTGCAGCGCCTCGACGCCACCCGCGCCTGCGCCTGGATGCTGGACGTCAGCGGCCACGGCGTGCCCTCGGCGATGGTGACGGTCTCGGTGGCGCAGAGCATCTCGGCGGCGCGGCTGCTCGACCCGGCGCAGGTGCTGCTGCGGCTGGAGCAGGAGTACCCCATCGAGCGGTTCGACCGCTTCTTCACGCTCTCGTACCTGCTCTTCGACCTGTGGCGGAAGAAGATGAAGGTGAGCAGCGCCGGGCACCCGCCGCCCATCCTTTTGCGCGGCGGCGCGCTGCGCGACCTGGTCTCGGGAGGGCCGCTCATCGGGCTGGGCAACAGCGTCTTCGACGAGGAGGAGCACGAGCTCGAGGACTCCGACCGGCTGGTCATCTACACCGACGGCGTCATCGAGCTGGAGGACGCCCGCGGCCAGCAGTTCGGCCTGGACCGGCTGCACGCGCTGCTCCTCGAGACCGCTTCGCTGCCGCTCGAGACCGCGCTGGCCGAGGTGCGCAAAAGCATGCTGGCCCACGCCGCCGAAGGATCGCCGCGCGACGACGTCACGCTCCTGGTGCTGGAGTGGCACGATGGCCTGGCGCTGCCCTTCTTCCTCGCGCCCACGCTCGAGGCGGTCTCCCGCTCGGCGGTGCGGCTGCGCGAGCACTGGCGGTCGTGCGGCGTGCCGCAGCGGCCGTCGGAGCAGCTGGAGCTGGCCTTCGTCGAGGCGGCCAACAACATCATCCTGCACGGCCATCCGCCGGCCGACATCGTCGTCGAGTCGGTCTATGCGGACGGCGCCGTCACCCTCACCCTGCGCGACCGGGGCACCACCATCCCGCTGCAGGCGCGGACCTTTGCGCTGCCCGAACCGCTGGCCGAGAGCGGGCGCGGGACCTTCCTCATCCGCAGCCTGGTGGACGAGGTGAAGTACCGCTCGGGCGCCGACGGCAACGAGCTGCTCCTGCGCAAGAACCTATAGGTTGAGGCTCAGGGTGACGATGCCGTGCTGCTTGAAGGCCGGCTGGAAGGCGGGGTTCGGTCCCCAGTTGTCGTAGGAGAGGTTGACGGCGAAGGCGTGCCAGTCGGCGCGGCCGAAGCCGTAGACCCAGCGCAGGTGGCCGTCGAAGACGGCGTCGAGCCCGACCCGCACGAACCAGACCTCGCGCCACGTCGTGGTCGCGCGCAGCACCGCGAAGGCGGTGTCCTGCAGCGGCACGTCGAGGGCCAGATAGGTCGCGACGCAGAAGGGCTGCGCGCAGAGGCGCACCGGCTTGTAGCCGAGGTCGACGACGGCGTGCTGCCAGTCCAGGCCCTGCGCAAAAAGCGCCGGGCCCCAGTCGTTGATCTGCAGCGAGAAGCTGCCCGGGCGGAAGTCGTCGTAGCCCAGGCCCCAGGAGTCGAAGACGGTGTGGTCGAGGCCGGCGCGGTAGCCCAGCCCGCCGCGGACGAAGAGGTGCGAGAAGGGCGAGAAGACGCCCTGCACGCCCACCGCGTAGCGGCCTTCGAGGAGCCAGGCTGCGTAGGGCGTCAGGCCGGTGCGGGTGTTGGGCAGCACGAAGGCCGGCGCGATGCCGCCACCCGCCGGCATGGCGCCGGGCACCGGAACCTCGGCGGGCCGCTCCTGCGCGGAAGGCCGCAGGCCGGCGCCGGGCTGAGGCGGAGAAGTGGCGGTGGCGTTCGCGGTCGCGGTGGCGGTGGCGTACTCCTCGAGGTGCGCAGCGGGCTCCGGACACGACGGCGTCCACGCGTACGGATAGCGCGGCGCCTCTGCGGCTTGCGCCTGCCGCTTCCAGCAGGCGCGGCGGTCGGGAGGCAAGAGCGAGCGCGGCCCCGCGGCGTCTTCGAAGCCGGCGCCGCCGGCGGGAAACGGGGCCGCCGCTTTCGTGCGCGTGAGCCCGCGCTCGCGGGCGACCAGATCGAAGACGCCGCCCTCGAGCGGGCAGACTTCCCAGCTCTCGATCAGCTGCGCGGCTTGTTCCCGCAGCGCCGGAAAGTGCGCGGCGCTCAGGTGCAGCTCGTGCGCCAGCAGATCGAGCGTGCCCGCGCGCAGCGACGGCGGCGCCTTCTGGTGCAGGCGCTCGTCGGGCAGGCCCAGGGCGCCGCTCTGGGCTTCGCGCAGGAGTCGCAGCGCCGCCCGGGCGGAGGTTTCGCCTTCGGCGCAGCGCAGGCGCTCGGCCAATTCCAGGAGCGGCGACCCGGCCGAGGCCAGGAGCGGCGCGCCGCCGAGCGCCAGGAGCGGAGCGCCGCCGAGCGCGAGCAGCAGCGCGATCACTTCTTCGCCGGGAGACAGTGCGCCTTCGCCTCTTCGGCGGTGAGCCAGCGCGGCGGCAGGTGCAGGCCGGTCTTGCAGGCGCCGCAGGCGGCCCGCAGCGGCCCGTACACCTTGTAGAGCATCAGCTCGAGGAGGATGCCGTTGGTGTTGGCGGTGAGCGCCCGGTTGTAACCCATGCCGCTCTCGTAGACGCCCGCGTACCAGCCGCGCTCGGGATCCCACGCGCTCTTGACCGCGTCGGCCACCACCGCCGAGTAGGGGTCGTCGGGAAAAAGCGTGGCGAGCGAGATGGCCGCCTTCACCGAGATGGTGCGCAGCGGCCCCATGTCCTGCCCGCTGTCGGTGAGCGCCTTCCAGCTCTCGCCGGCGGCAAAGACCGTGTTGTAGACGAACCAGGGCGAGCGATCGACGTGGTCCTCGGTCACCGCGGTGACGAGCCCGGTGCGCTGGTACCTTCGCCGCTGCGCCTCGAAGACGTTGCGCAGCAGCGGCGCGCTCTCCTCGGTGAGGCCATTCTCGATGGCGTCGAGCGCGTACGACTCGGTGGCGACGTAGTTGATGGCGCCGAACTCCCTGGGGTCGCGGTTGTCGTAGAGGATGGGCACGCCCTCGATGGGCACGGTGGCGGCGTGCGCGTTGTGGTAGCGGGCCGCTACCGGCAGCACAAAGCCCAGCTGCTCGAGGGCGCGGCCGGCGTACTGCTCGTAGCCGAGGCGGCCCTCCTGCAGGCTGAGGCCCGACTCGTTCATGCCGTAGAGCTGGCCCTCCTTGATCATGGGGCAGAGATCCCAGCGCGCCACCACGTGCTCGATGGCCTGCCGGTGCGAGGGCAGAAGGCAGGCGGTCAGGTCGAGCCAGGAGAGGAGCCGCGCGATGTCCAGCGCCGAGTAGCCGATGCCCTTCGGGCTGGGCTTGCCGGAGTAGTCGGTCATCTCGTCGGTGACGCTGGAGTAGGCCTTGTTGGGCAGCTTGTCGGCGTAGAGCTTCTGGGCCTGCAGCGCGGCGAGGAGCGAGGCGAGGCGGTCGTCGCGCTCCTTGGGCGAGATGAGGTCCAGCTCGCCGGCCGAGACGATGGCGGCCAGCGACGAGCCCGCGTCCCAGATGGTGGTGGAGGGATAGCCGTCCACGGCGTTGACGAGGCCGGTGGGCTGGGTGTTGCGGCGGAAGTACTGCCAGGCGGTGCGGGCCACCTCGCGGCAGTTGTCGCAGAGCGGATGGGCCACGAGGCAGCTGCGGTCGGGGAACGACGACGGCAGGCAGACGGCCGGCGATCCGGCGCGCGGATCGGTGGCGGCGGGCGCCGGCTCCAGCGCGGCGGCGGGAGCGGGAGCCGTGG
>JANXXR010000633.1 GCA_025350525.1 Deltaproteobacteria bacterium | reverse complement strand
GCGTCGTGCAGCTCGACGCCGTAGACGTGCTGGTAGACCTTGCCCAGCGCGCGGGCGTGCAGCAGGTCCGCAAGCGTGTGGACGGCGAGCCCGCCCGGATAGCCGTGGTGCCCGTCCTCGCAGGGGCCGCCGGGCGCCGCGGCGAAGTCGCCCTTGCGCGGCGGAGGCAGCTCGAGCTTCGGATCGCCGAGGAGCTTTCGCGCCTCGTCGAGGTGGGCGTAGGCCCAGGCCTCTTGTGGCAGCCAGGGCGCGAGCAGCTGCGCCTCGACCGCCGCCCGCAGCGCCGGATCGGGGATGGCCGCCGCCTCGCGCCGCAGCTCGAGCATGGCGTCGTGGGCGACGGGGAGCCGCCGCGCGAGGTCGCGAGCGTGCGCCGTCGGGTCCTGGGCGAGGGCTAAGAGCAGAAAGGCGAGCACGTGGTCTCCGGCGGTTTTCTTGCGATGTCGGGGGGTCGGTTTACCGTAATCCCCATGCGCAACGACACTCTCATTCGCGTTTCGATCGAGTCCGACCTGTCCGACGCCCAGGAGCTGGGGCTCGACGCCGAGGAGGCGCTGGCGCAAGCAGCGTGGCTCATCAGCGAGGCCGAGGCGCGCTTCACCGGTCTCTCCCGGTCGATGCCGTCGATGCCGCCGCCGCGCCGCTGAGCGTTGGGGCGCCGGGCGCGTTGCGGTTGCGGCGCCGGCCTGCTAGACGGCGCGCATGGCCCTCTACGCCTTCGTCGCCCTCAAGTACACGGCACCTCTCGAGCGCATCTTGCAGACGGTGGAGCGCCACCGCGCCTACCTGCGCGAGCTGCACGCGCAGGGGAAGATGGTCGCTTCGGGGCCCTTCGTCCCGCGCGAGGGCGGCGGACTGCTCCTGCGCATCGACGACGCCTCCGAGATCGCGCCGCTGCTCGCGAAGGACCCGTACCACCTCGAAGGGCTCTGCACCGACACCATCTATGTCTGGGATCCCGGCGTCGGCCGCGAAGGACTCGACTCGCTGGCGAAGGCTCCTTGAGCTTGCGCCTCGAGGCACCGCAGCGTAGTCCGCGCATCACCGCGCAGCCGGCGCCGTGACGTCGGCAGGCAGAGAGATTAGACTTCCGGCGTGACCCGCGAAGAAGCGACACTCCTGATTGGCGAACATGCCGAGCGCCTGCGCCGCGACTTCCGCGTGCGAACGCTGCGGCTCTTCGGCTCGGTGGCGCGCGGGGAAGCGGCAGAGACCAGCGACATCGACTTCCTGGTCGAGTTCGACGGCCCGCCGACCTTCCGGCGCTTCATGGGACTCAAGTTCGCCCTCGAAGACCTGCTTGCGGTGCCCGTCGACCTGGTCACTCCAGACGACCTGCGCTCTTGGCTGCGCGACGAGATCGAGCGCGAGGCCGTGCGTGTCGCGTAAGCCGCGGCTGTATCTGGAAGACATCGTCACTGCCTGCGGACGCATTCGCGAGTACACCGCCGGGCTCGAAGACGAGGCGTTCATGCGCGACCAGATGAAGCAGGACGCGGTCGTCCGGAACCTCGAAATCATAGGAGAGGCGGCAAAGAAATTACCTGCCGACGTCACGGACGCCATGCCTCAGGTTCGATGGCGTGACGTGCGCGGATTCCGCGACGTTCTCGCGCACCAGTACTTCGGGGTGAACTACACCATCGTCTGGGACGCGATCACGAACGATCTGCCCGTTCTCGAATCGGCTGCCGGTCAGTTTCTGCGATCTCTCTCGCTGGACAGATAGGTCGCTCGCGCGTGGCGATGCGGGTCCCGAACGCCAAGGCCAAAAGCTACGGCTGAGCGGCGCGCGGGGAGCCGGTCATGACCGGCCGGCCGGCCCAGCCGGGCGGGACCACCAGCTCGACTGCGCTCGAAGGGACCCAGCCGGTGAGGCCGTTGGCGAGCTTGACCCGCCGGTAGTCGCCCTCCTGGTCTTCGACCCGGACAGTGGTGCCCTCGTGCACCTCGAAGTGGCTGATGCTCTTCTCGGCCGGCCCCTCCCGCGCCGGAATCGACTGCGCCACCACCACCGCCCGCTGCAGCGCCATCCGCCGCCCGGTCGCGGCGCCCCAGGTGATCCCGGCGGACAAGAGCGCCAGCACGAAGGCCGCGCCTGCCGCCGTCGCCATCCACGGAAGCTCCGGGCGCAAGAGCCGCAGCGCCAGGAGCACCCAGGCGATGCACCAGAACGTCACCAGCAGCGCCGCCGCCGTCCCGCCGGGCAGCGGCGCCAGCACCCGCGCCAGGGTCACGCCGCCGGCCTCGTCGCTCTCGCCCTCCAGCTTGTCCACGTTGCCGCGGCGGACCTCGATCAGGTCGGCCCGGGCGTCGTCGTCGCCGGGATCGAGGAAGAGCGCCCGCTCGAAGTGCAGCGCCGCCTGCCCGCGCTTGCCCTGCCGCAGATAGGCCGCGCCCAGGTTGGTCTCCAGCTCGGAAGAGGCGACGCCCTCGGCGACCAGCGCCTCGTACGACGCCACTGCCCGCGCCAGATCGCCCGACAGGTACGCCGCGTTGGCGTCGGAGAAGAGCTGCGCGCCGGGCGCCTCGGCAAAGAGCAGCGCGAGCACAAGGCCGGTCACGCGCGGCTCCGGTCGAGATCGCTGATCGCCTGATCGGCCCGCGTCAACATGGCCTCGCGCGCGGGGGCCTCGCCCGAGCGCGGCGCGAAGCGGGCGCGGTCGCAGTCGTCGAGCACGCGCAGCACCCGGCCCACCAGCTCCTCGGGATGCCCGCGCTCCGAGAGCGCCCGCGCCAGCTCGTCGCGGTTCAGCCCCGCCGCCACCACGCCCTGCTTGTCGGCGAGATATCCGGTGAGGGCCCGCGCCACCTCGGCGTAGAAGGCGCCGGCCTCGCCCTTGCCGAGCAGCGCCCGCGCTCCCTGCAGCCGCCTGGCCGCCGCGCTGCGCGCCAGCTTGACCCGGCGCTGCTGCGGATCGATCTGCAGCATCCGCCGCGCCCGCCCCAGCCCCAGGAGGAGGGCGAGCCCGAAGGGCGGCAACGCGAGCAGCGGCCAGAACCACGGGCGCGTCCAGGGCGGCGGACCGCGCAGCGCGCTGCCCAGCCGCAGCCGGATGGGCCGCACGCCTCCCGCCGCCAGCAGATTCTGCGCGGTGGGCTCGGAGGCCGCGCGCCCCGCCTGCGCCGGCGACACCGAGAGCGAGACCGGCTCGGTGCGCAGCGTCCGGTACTGCTTGAGCGCCGGATCGAAGACGTCCATGGCCAGCGCCGGAATGTCCACCGCGCCCGTCCGTTCGGGCACCAGCAGCTGCTCGACGGTGCGGGTGCCGGTGACGGCGCCCTTCTCGATGGTCGCCTTGTCGGTGGTGGTGGCGTCGTAGGCGCGCAGGCCGGCGATGGGGCCCAGCCTGGGCAGGCGCAGATCGCGGACGTTGCCGCGCCCGGTGGCTATCAGGCGCAGCGTCACCGGCTGCCCGACGGCGACGTTGACCGGATCGACCGTGGCCGTCAGGGTCCACTGCCCCACGTTGCCCGGATCGAACCCGGGCGGCTTCCCCGGCGGCAGCGGCTGCACCTCGAGCATCACCGCCTGCGACTGCCGCCGCGCGCTGCCGCGGGAGAAGAGCATGCCGAAGCCGGTGAGCACTTCCACCTCGGCCGGCTCGATCTGCGCCTTGCCGGACCGCAGCGCGAAGAGCGCCCGCTTGCGCAAGAG
>JANXXR010000618.1 GCA_025350525.1 Deltaproteobacteria bacterium | reverse complement strand
AGGCCGTGCAGCATCACGCCCGAGACCCCGAGCGGCGTGCCCAGCACCGCCAGCGCGTGCCCGGCGACGTGCGCGAGCAGCACCGCCGCGTAGCCCAGCAGCAAGAGCGACCGCGGCTCCAGCGCGCAGAAGAGCGCCGCGCCGAGCAGCAGGCTCCAGTGGAGCCGGAGGGGACCGAGCCGCAGCATCTAGCTCCGCCCTCCCGCAGGGAAGACGTCGGCGAAGGTCTGGATCGTGGTCAGCTCGTCGAAGCGGGGCGCGAAGCCGGTGGCGGCGCGGAAGGGCGCGGCCTCGACCACGATGGGGTACTTGATGTGCGCCAGCGCCCCGCGCGACAGCCGCGGCAGCCCGGCGCGCCCGGCGAGCAGGGCGAGGAGCGGCTCGGGCAAGGGCAGGGTGGTCCGGCCGGCTTCGCGCGCGATCACGCTCAACGGCAGCGGCTGCGGCCCGGCCACGTTGAAGACGCCGCGCAGCTTCTTCTCGAGCGCGAGGGCGATGGCTTCGGCGGCGTCGTCCTCGTGGAGGAACTGGAAGAGCGGATCGAAGCCCAGCACCATCGGCACGAAGCGCCCGCGCAGAAACGACGCCAGCGTGCCGTGCCCGCTGGGCCCCAGCGCGTAGCAGAGCCGCAGCACGCTGGTGGTCAGCTTGGGCAGCCGCCAGAGGGCGTTCGAGGCGTAGAGATCGGCGGCCACCAGGTCGGCCAGCTCGGGATAGGCGCCCAGCTCCTGGGGCGGCTCGCTCTCGGTGTGGTAGAGCGGCGCGTCCGGGCCGGCGCCGTAATAGGTGTGCCGCCCCACGAAGACCATGTGCTCGACCTGGTAGCTGGCACAGAGATCGAAGACGGTCTTGGTCCCGCCCAGGTTGATCCGGTAGCGCTCCTCGGCGGCCACTTGCAGCGCCGTCACCGTGGCCATGTGGACCACGGCCTGCGGGCGGCGCTTGCGGAAGACCTCCTCGGCGGAGCGCTTGCGGATGTCGGCGTCGTGCAGCTCGATGCCCTTGGGCGCGCCGGGCCAGCCGCGCGGGTCGACGCCGATGACTTCGTGTCCGGCCGCGAGGAGCCGCTGCGCCACCTTGCGGGCGAGGAGGCCGGCGATGCCGGGGATGAGGACCCTCACTGCGCCGTTCCCGCTTCGGCGAGATGCCCGCGGCGCGCCTCGCGGCCCTTCTCGATCAGCGCCGCGAGGGCGGCCTTCACCTGCTCGACATATCCGAGGATGACGTCGTCCTCCTCGGAGCCGGTGCCGGCGAAGACCAGCGGGGCGCCGTAGTGGATCTCGAGCCGCACCGGCCGCGGGATGGGCAGCAGCCACGGCGTCACCGGCAGGTAGGGGACGCCGATGAGCTTCCCGATCTTGTACAGGTTGGAGATGGTGGGGATGGCGTCGCCCCCGCCGATGAAGCCGAAGGGGACGATGGGCGAGCGCGTCCGCAGCGCCAGCCGCACGAAGCCGGGCCCGAACTCCACCAGCGACCAGCGGTCCTTCCAGAGCTTGGCGGTGCCGCGCGCGCCCTCGGGAAAGACCAGCAGCAGGCGGTCGTCCTCGAGGAGGCGCTGGGCGTGCTCGGGCAGGCCGGTGAACTGGCCGAGTCGGCTCGCCCAGATCGACGCGAAGGGAAAGCGGTTGATGAACTTGTCGGCCATGGCGTGCGCCAGCCGCGGCGGCTCCAATTCGAAGAAGGTCGAGGCGCCCACCATCAGGCCGTCGAGCGCCACGCCGCCCGAGTGGTTGCCCACCAGCATGGCGCGGCCCCGTGCGGGGATGTTCTCGAGGCCCGAGCAGCGCACCTGGAAATACTTCCGGTAGAGCGGCGCGGCGAGGCGCAGCGCCTTCTCCAGGTGCCACTTGGAGACCCCGTAGTTGTCCACACCCCGGGCGTCGAACGGCAGCTCCAGCCGGTCGACGCGCTCGGCGATCTCGTCTGGCACGGGCGCACCTTAGCAAAGGTCGGCCCGCTGCGCAGGGCAGCCCTCGCCCGGCCGCTGCCGCCGCCGCAATCGTTGTAAACACAATAAATCGCTGGATCAGCACCGCCCCGCCCAGCGATGCATCCAAACGGCACTTCTCCGGAGCACCGTGCCATGTGGATCGTCCGCCTCGCCCTCCGCCGGCCGTACACCATCGCGGTCCTGTGCGCGCTGATCGGCATCTTCGGCGTGCTCTCCATCTCCAGGATGAAGACGGACATCCTGCCCGCCATCGACATCCCGGTGGTCATCGTCGTCTGGAACTACCCGGGCCTCTCGGCAGAAGACATGGAGCGCCGCGTCGTCTTCATCAGCGAGCGCGCCATGTCCACCACCGTGAGCGGCATCCAGCGCATCGACTCGCAGTCGATGAGCGGCATCGGAATCCTCAAGGTCTGGTTCGAGCCGGGCAGCGACATCGGCGGGGCCATCGCGCAGATCGTCTCGGTCTCGCTCACCGCCAGCCGCATCATGCCGCCGGGCATCGCGCCGCCCAGCATCGTCCGCTTCAACGCCTCGAACGTCCCGGTGGCGCAGCTCACCGTCAGCTCGAAGACCCTCACCGAGCAGGACCTCTACGACTACGGCATCAACTTCATCCGCCTGCGCCTCTTCACCATCCCCGGCCTGGCCACGCCCGCGCCCTACGGCGGCAAGAGCCGGCAGATCATGGTGGACATCGATCCCGCCAAGGTGGCCGCCAAGGGCCTCGCGCCCGGCGACGTGGTGCAGGCGGTCTTGCAGAGCAACGTGCTGGTGCCCGCGGGCACGGCGCGCATCGGCAACACCCAGTACGACGTCAAGCTCAACTCCAGCCCGGCCACGGTGGAGGCCTTCAACGACATGCCGGTCAAGGCGGTGGACGGCGCCACCGTGCTTCTGGGCGACGTCGCCCGCGTCCGCAACGCCTACGCCACGCAGGAGAGCATCGTCCGCGTCGACGGCCGCCGCGCCACCTACCTGGCCATCTTGAAGAAGGCCGACGCCAGCACCCTCGCCGTCGTGCAGGGCGCCCGCGATCAGATCCCCGCCATCCTCGAGGCGGCGCCGCAGGGCCTGGAGCTCAAGCTCGACTTCGACCAGTCGGTCTTCGTCCGCGCCGCCATCGTCAACGTGCTCCACGAGGCGCTCATCGCCTCGATCCTGGTCTCGCTGATGATCCTCTTCTTCCTCGGCAGCTGGCGCGGCGTCATCATCGTCGCCACCAGCATCCCGCTCGCCATCCTGGTGGGCCTCAGCGGCATGTTCCTCCTCGGCCAGACGCTCAATCTGATGACCATGGGCGGCCTGGCGCTGGCCATCGGCATGCTGGTGGACGACGCCACCGTCGAGGTGGAGAACATCCACAGAAACCGCCACCTCGGGAAGCCGCTCACCGTGGCGATCCTCGACGGCGCGCAGCAGATCGCGGTGCCCGCGCTGGCGGCCACGCTGACCATCTGCATCGTCTTCTTCCCGGTGGTGATG
>JANXXR010000578.1 GCA_025350525.1 Deltaproteobacteria bacterium | reverse complement strand
GCGCGTCGGCCCCGACCGCTACGCCGTGCTCCTGCCGCTCAACGAGTACGAGCAGTTGGTCTCGCTCTGGCTGCAGCAAGGCGAGCCGCTCCTCCGCGACGGCGGCCGCTACGGAAACTTCCGCGGCGCGGGCTTCGCGCGCGCGCTGGAGTTCTACCTCTCGATGTTCGACCGCCGCCTCGCGCCGGCCGTCACCAGCAACGACGTGGCCAACGTCTGGAACGAGTTCGGCCGCGGCTACTTCAGCTTCTTCATCACCGGCCCCTGGCAGATCGGCGAGCTGAAGAGGCGGCTGCCCGCGGAGTTGCAGTCGTCGTGGATGACGGCCCCGCTGCCCGGCCCCAAGGGGCCCGGCGCCTCGAGCGCGGGCGGCTCGAGCCTGGTCATCTTCAAGCGCTCGCCGCGGATGGACGCGGCCTGGAAGCTGGTCGCCTTCCTCTCGCGTCCGGAGGTGCAGCAGGAGTTCTACCGGCTCAGCGGCAACCTCCCGGCGCGGCGCTCGGCCTGGGCGGCGCCGCTGCTGGCCAACGACCCGTATGTCCGCGCCTTCCGCAATCAGCTCGACCGCGTCAGCCCCATGCCGCAGGTGCCGGAGTGGGAACACATCGCCACCGAGCTGCGGCTGGTGATGGAGAAGGTGGTGCGCGGCGACATTCCCAGGGCGCAGGCGGCGCAGGAGCTGGACGCGCGTGCCGACCGCATCCTCGAGAAGCGCCGCTGGATGCTCGACCGGAAGGCGCGCCGATGAAGCCGACCCAGGCTGCCTGGCTGTTCGTCCTGCCCGCGCTCATGGCCATCGCCGTGTTCTTCGTGGTGCCGGTGGCAGCGGCGCTCTTGATGTCCGTCACCGACTTCGACATCTACGGGCTGGCCGACCTGGGCAACGTGCGCTTCATCGGGCTCGCCAACTATCTCCGGCTGGTCCAGACACCGCTCTTCTGGCAGGCGCTCTTCAACACGCTCTTCTTCGTGTTGGTGGGCGTGCCGCTCTCGGTGGCGGCCTCGTTGGTGGCGGCGCTGCTCCTCAACTCGCCCCTGGCCCGCCTCAAGGGCCTCTACCGCACCGCGCTCTTCGTGCCGGTGGTGACCACGCTTGCCGCGGTGGCGGTGATGTGGCGCTTCCTCCTGCACACGCGCTACGGCCTGCTCAACTACGGCCTCTCCTCGCTGAACATCTCGCCCATCGACTGGCTGGGCAATCCGCACTGGGCCATGCCCGCCATCATGCTGCTCTCGGTGTGGAAGAACTTCGGCTACAACATGATCATCCTGCTGGCGGGCCTGCAGGCCATCCCCGCCGATCAATACGAAGCCGCGCACCTGGAAGGCGCCGGAGCCTTCACCGTCTTCCGCCACATCACCCTGCCGTCGCTGGTGCCGATGCTGCTGATGGTCAGCATCCTCACCATGGCGGCGCACTTCCAGCTCTTCGCCGAACCGTACGTGATGACCCAGGGCGGCCCGGCGCAGCGCACCGTCACCGTGCTTTATCTAATGTACGAAGAAGGCTTCAAGTGGTGGAGCCTGGGCAGCGGCTCGGCGGTGGCCTTCGTGCTCTTCCTCTTCATGTTCGGGTTCACCGTCATCCAGATACAGGCGGCGCGGCGCTGGGGGACGACATGAAGCCGAGCCTCGCCATGGTGGGCGTCAACGCCGCGTTGGCCGCGCTGGCGGCGCTCACTCTCTTCCCGCTGGTCTGGATGGTCTGCGCTTCCTTCATGACGCCGGGCGAGGCGAGCACCTATCCGCCGCCCATGCTGCCGGCCTCCGCCACGCTGGTGAACTACCGCGTTCTCTTCGCGGACTACGGCCTCATCCGGCAGGCCTTCAACAGCCTGCTCATCTCGCTCTGCGCCACCGCCCTGTCGCTCCTCTTCAACCTGAGCGCGGGGTACGCTTTCGCCAAGCTGCGCTTCCGGGGCCGCGAGCGCATCTTCCGGCTGCTGCTCGGCGCGCTGGTGATCCCGGCGCAGATCACCATGATGCCGCTCTTCTTCATGCTCAAGCGGATGGGCCTCGTCAACAGCACGCCCGGCGTGCTGGTCCCCTGGCTCGCGAGCGTGTTCGGCATCTACCTGGTGCGGCAGTACGCGCAGTCCATCCCCGACGAATTGCTGGAGGCCGCGCGCATCGACGGCGCGGGCGAGGGGCGCATCTTCCTGCAGGTGGTGCTGCCGCTGCTCAAGCCCATCGTCGTGACCCTGGCGGTGCTGGCCTTCATGGGCTCGTGGAACGACTTCATGTGGCCCCTCATCGTGCTCACCGATCGCGACATGCAGACGCTGCCGGTCGCGCTCGCCACCTTGTCGCGGGAGCACGTGCAGGACGTCGAGTTGATGATGGCAGGCGCCGTCATCACGGTGCTGCCGGTCCTGGTCCTCTTCTTCGCCTTGCAGCGGTACTACCTGCAGGGCCTCCTGGTCGGCAGCGTGAAGGGATGACGGCCGCGGCCCTGATCCCGGCCGCGCTCCTGGCCGGCGCCGCGGCCGGCGAGCGCGTCATCGCGGACGTGCGCGACGCCTCCGCCTGGAAGGCCATCGGCTCCGAGCAGGTGCAGGCCAGCCTGGTGCGCGACGCCGACGGCAGCCTCTGCCTCGAGTACGACTTCGGGGCCGTCTCGGGCTATGCGGTGATGCGGCGGGCGATGCCGCTGGAGTGGCCGCGCGCCTTCGCCCTGCGGGCGCGCGTCAAAGGGCGCGGCGGCGTCAACGACTTCCAGCTCAAGCTGGTGGACGCGAGCGGCGACAACGTCTGGTGGGTGAACCGGCCCGGCTACACGGCGCCGCGCGAGCTGACCGACCTCACCTTCAAGGAGCGACACTTCAGCTTCGCCTGGGGGCCCGCGACGGACAAGGCGCTGGTGCGCACCGCGACCCTCGAGCTGGCGGTGGCTGCGGGGCGCGACCGCGGAAAGGGCGCGCTCTGTCTCGCCGCGCTGGCGCTCGAGGAGCGCGAGCCCGACCCGCCCGTCTGGCCGGAGCCACAGGTCCGCGCGCGCGGACGAAACCTCGAGCTCGATCTGTTCCGCCTGCGCGACTTCTCCGGGCTCGTGCTGCAGTGGCCCGCGTCGGTGCGGCAGGTGGACTACGACGTGCTGGCCTCGCCGGATGCGCGGCGCTGGACGGTGCTGCGCCGGGTGCGCCAAAGCTCCGGCGGCTTCGATGCGCTCTACCTACCCGAGAGCGAGGCGCGCTACCTCCGGGTTCGCGCGCTGGATGCGGCCGCGCCGCTGCACGTCGAGCTGCGGGACAGCAAGGCCTGGCCCGACTTCAATGCCGTTCTCTCCGAGCTGGCGCGCCACGCGCCGCGCGGCCAGGTCCCGCGGGCCTTCCTCGCCGAACAGAACTACTGGGCCTTGGTCGGCGTCGCCGGCGGAGGAGCGCGCTCGGCGCTGCTCAGCGAAGACGGCGCGGTGGAGCTGGGGCGGGGCGGGTTCAGCGTGGAGCCCGCCGTCGTCGCCGAGGGGCAGCTCCTGACCTGGGCGGACGCGCAGGTCACGCAGTCGCTGCGCAAAGGGCAGCTGCCCCTTCCGGAAGTGCACTGGCGGCACGCCCTCTTCGCGCTCGACCTTGCGGCAGCAGCCGAAGGAACGCCCGAGGCGCCGCAGCTTCTGCTGCGGTACGCGCTGACCAACGCCTCCGCCGCGCCGCGCGCTTTCACGCTGCTGCTCGCCGTGCGCCCCTGGCAGGTGAACCCGCCGCAGCAGTTCCTCAACACGCCGGGCGGCGCCAGCCGGATCGAGCGGCTGCGCTGGCAGTCGCCGCTCTTGACCGTCAACGACAAGGAGCTGACCTTCGCCGAGGCGCCGAGTCGCGTCACCGCCCTGCCGCTCGCGGGCGGCATCGACCTGCGCCCCTTGCGCGAAGCCCAGCCGCTGCGCGACCTGGGAGACCCGCAGGGCCACGCCTCGGCGCTGCTCCAGTGGGAGCTCACGCTGCTGCCGGGCGAGACGCGCGTGATCCGCTGGAGCGCACCGCTCGGCGCCGTGCCCGCGTCCGCGGCGTCCATCGACGAGCGCATGGAAGCGGTGGCCGCGGGCTGGCGGACGCGCCTCGGCAAGATGGAGCTGACCTTGCCCGCCTCCGCGCGGCCGCTGGCAGACACGCTGCGCACGGCACACGCCAACATCTTGATGTCGGCCGACGGCGCCGCGCTCGAGCCGGGCACGCGCTCCTATGCGCGCTCGTGGATCCGCGACGGCGCCATGATGGTGGCGGGCATCTTGCGCCTGGGCGAGCTCGAGGCCGCGCGCGCGTTCGTCGACTGGTACCGGGGCTTCGTCTTTCCTTCGGGCAAGGCGCCCTGCTGCGTGGATGCGCGCGGCCCCGACCCGGTGGTCGAGAACGACAGCCACGGCGAGTACCTCTACGCGGTGGCCGAGGTGTGGCGGCACTCGAAGGACCAGGCCTTCTTGCAGCGGCACTGGGAGGCGGTGCAGCGGGTGGTCGGCTGGCTCGAGAACCTGCGCCAGAGCACGCGCACGGCAGCGTTCACGGCCTCGCAGCCGGCGAACCTGCGCGGCCTCTTGCCGCCGTCGATCAGCCACGAAGGCTATTCGGACAAGCCGGCCTATTCCTATTGGGACGATTTCTGGGCGCTGCGCGGCTACAAGGACGCGGTGGTCATCGCCGAGGCGCTGGGCCAGACGGCGCGGGCAGCGCAGTGGGCGCAGGGGCGCGACCAGTTCCAGTCCGAGCTCGCGCAGTCGCTCTCGGCCTCGGCTGCGCGCTTCGGCATGGAGGTCATCCCGGGCGCGGCCGACCGCGGGGACTTCGACCCGACCTCAACGTCGGTGGCGCTCGACCCCGCGCAGGCGCGCGTCCCGCCCCAGCTCCTGAAGGCCACCTTCGAGCGCTACTGGCAGGAGTCCCGGCAGCGCGCCGCGGGGACGCGCCCGTGGAAGGACTACACGCCCTACGAGCTGCGCACCGTCGGCGCGCTGGTGCGGCTGGGGCAGCCCGAGCGCGCGCACGAGCTCTTGAAGTTCTTCATGCACGACCGGCGGCCGGAGGGCTGGAGTCAGTGGGCAGAGGTCGTGCTGCCCGACCGCCGCGAACCGCACTTCCTCGGCGACATGCCGCACGCCTGGGTCGCCTCCGACTACCTGCGCTCGGTGCTCGACCTCTTCGCGTACGAGCGGGAGGAGGACCAGGCGCTGGTGCTGGGCGCGGGGCTGAGCGCGGAGTGGATGGCTTCCGGCATCGCCGTGAAGAACCTCTCGACCGCGCACGGCCCGCTCAGCTACGCGCTCACTCCCTCGGCGAGCGGCCTCGTTCTCGAGCTGGCCGGAGGGCTGCTGGCGCCCCGGGGCGGCGTGCGCCTCGCGTGGGCGCTGGCCGGTCCGCTGCCGCGCGCGCGTCACGGCGAGGCAGATCTTTCCTGGAGCGGGCGCGAGCTCGTCCTTCCCCAGGGACCCGCGACCGTGCAGTTGATCCGGGAGCAAGGCCACCATGACTGACGCCCTTCAATCCGGGCCGAAGCTCGCTCCCGCGGGGCCGCTGCGCCTGACCAGCGCGGCCGGCCTGAGCTTCCTGCTCAACGGCGACGGGGGCGTGCGGCGCATCGGATTCGGCGACCTCGCCGTCAACCTCTTCATGGGCAACGGCATGGAGCCCTCGCCCGCGAATCTCTGGCTGCGCCTGCACCGCGGCGCGAAGATCGAGGCGGTTCCGCTGCTCGGGCCGCAGTCGCCGTTGCAGGGACAGGCAACGGCCAAGGGCTTCGCGGCCGCGGGTGAATGGCAGGGCCTGCGCATCCAGCTGCGCCTCGCCCTCGCCAAGGACCTTCCCGCCTGGTGCTGGCAGGTCCGGCTCGACAACGGCTCGCAGGAAGAGCTGCGCGCGGACTTGATCTTCGGCCAGGACCTCGCGCTCTCGAGCTACGGAGCGCTGCGCCTCAACGAATACTACGTGAGCCACTACCTCGATCTGAGCGCGTGGGAGCACGGGCGCTGCGGCTGGGTGGTGGCCGCCCGGCAGAACCTCGCACAAGGCGGCCGGCATCCGTGGGCGGTGGCCGGCTCATTGAGGCGCGGCATCTCTTTCGCCACCGACAGCCTGCAGCTCCATGGGCTCGCGCAGCGGCTGGGCGGCCTGCCGGCCGGAGTCTCGAACGGGCTTCCGGGGCAGCGGCTGCAACACGAGCACGCCATCGCGGCGGTGCAGGATGAAGTCGCGACGCTGGCTCCCGGCGCGTCCTGGACGGGCGGATTCTTCGTGGCGCTGCAGGCCGATCATCCCCTGGCCACGTCGGCGCAGGATCTCTCTTTCGTGGACGCCGCGCTCTCGTGGGCGGCGTCGCTCGAGCCGGTGCCTGCGAGCCCCATGCGCGGGGATGGGCAGCGCAGCGGCGGCACGCTCTTCGCCGCCGCCCCCATGCTCGAGTGCCGCGATCTCGACGAGGCCGAACTGCTCCGCCTCTTCGGCGCCGGGCGGCGCCACCAAGAGCGCAGCGGCGGCGAGCTCTTCTCCTTCTTCTGCGGCGAGGACGCGCACGTCGTGCTGCGCGCCAAGGAGATGCGGACCCAGCGCCCGCACGGCCACCTCTTGCGCACCGGACAGGCGCGCGTGCCGGAGGAGTCGGCGCTCACCTCCACCCTGTGGATGTCCGGCGTCTTCCACTCCATGGTCACGCAGGGCCACGTCAGCATCAACCGGTTCCTCTCCACCCAGCACAGCTGGCTGGGGCTGTTCCGCTCGCACGGGCTGCGCCTGTTCGTGAAGGTGGACGGCGCCTGGCAGCTCCTCGGCGTTCCCTCGGCGTTCGAGATGCGGCCCGGCTCGTGCCGCTGGCTCTACCGGCACGCCGGCGGCCTCGTCGAGGTGGTGAGCGCGGCGGAGGCCACCAGCAATTCGCTCAGCTTGCGGGCGCGCGTCCTCGAGGGACCGGAGGTGGCGTGGCTCTCGACGCTGCACCTCGCGCTCGGCGGCGACGACGGCAACTCCGAAGCGCCCGTCGCCTGGCGCGTGCAAGGGGAGGAAGTCTTCGTCGGCGTTCCGGAGGGCAGCGAGCTGCACGCGCGCTTTCCGTCCGGAGGCTTCGCCGTCGCGCTGCACGACGGCGCGAAGGCCTCGGGCGACGGGCGCTTCGGAGTTGCCGTCGTCG
>JANXXR010000569.1 GCA_025350525.1 Deltaproteobacteria bacterium | reverse complement strand
ACGCCGACGTGGTGGTCTGGGATCCGGAGAAGCGCCACACCATCACGGCGGCCACCCAGCACACCCGCGCCGACTACAATCCGTACGAAGGCCGCGAGGTGGTCGGGATGCCCGCGGTCGTGCTCAGCCGCGGCAAGGTGGTGGTCGAGAATGGCGCCTTCGTCGGGCGCAAGGGCGACGGCAGGTTCTTGAAGCGCGGCCTGACCCTGGCGTAGAGAGCGCATCCCCGGATGCGCCGGCGAAAACGATTGCGCGGCGGCCGGCCTCCGGTAAGAGGGAGGCATGCTCCTCTCCCTCCTCGCCGCCGCCGCCGTCGCCGCGCCCTCCTCCCCTCCGCTCGCGCCGCTGACGCGCGACTTCGATCCGCTCGCCAGGGGCACCGTCGGCGTGCAGTTCGCCCTGCCCGGCGGCGGCGCGCCCGACGTCGGCCTCACCTATTTCCTCGCCGACAACCTGGCTGCGCGGCTCGACTTCGGCCTCGACGCGGTGCTGGCGCCCAGCGGGACTCCGGCGGTCTTCAACATCGGCCTCGGGCTGCGCTTCTACCAGCTGCACCGAGGCCCGGTGGCCGCCTTCCTCGCCCCGGCCTTCGCCTTCGGCCGCGAGCGGATCAACAACACCGACGGCGCCGAGTTCATCACCTTCTCCGGCGCCGTGGGCGCCGAGTACTTCTTCAGCGACCACCTCTCCGCCGGCGGGCAGCTGGGCCTCGGCCTCAAGTTCGGCAACCTCGGCGCACCCGCAGGCGTGCCGCCCGTCCCCGCTCCGCCCATCACCGCGCGACTGACCACCTCGACCTCCGCGCTCTTCGCCAGCATCTGGTTCTAGGCGCCCCATGCTCCACCTCGCCAACGGCGACGACGCCGCCGGAGCGCTGCGCCAGGCGAAGCTGCCCGGCGAAGTGGCGAGCTGGGCCGACTGCCTGGACCAAGGCCCGCTGCAGGGCCGCCCCGGCACCGCGCAATTTCGCGCGCAGCGGGCGGAGTTCCTCTTGGGCGCCGGCCTCGGCGACCAGCGCCCGCAGCTCGACGCCTGGGACGCGCCGCTGCTGCTGCGGCCCGACGAGGTGGTGCTCTGGTTCGAGGCCGACCTCAACTGCCAGCTCGCGCTCCTGCACCACCTCGCGCTCCGCCCCGCGAGCCTGATCCTGACGCCGGCGCCGGTGGCGAAGTACGCGCCGGAAGAGCTCTTGGCCCTGCTGCCGATGCGCACGCAGCCCACCGCGGCGCTTCTGGGCCTCGCGCAGGCGGGCTGGAGCGCGGTGACTGCGCCGGACCCGCGCGCCCTCGAGAAGCTGCTCGAAGGCGACACCTCCGCCCTGCCCTTCCTCGCCCCGGCGCTACGGCGGATGCTGGAGGAATTGCCCGCGCCCGCGAGCGGCCTGTCGCGCACCGACCGGCAGATCCTCGAGACGGGCCACGACTTCAAGGCGGCGCAAGCGCGCGAGGAGGAGCCCTTCCTCACCGACATTTTCTTCGCACTGCGCGTCGAGGAGTTGCACGAGGCGCTCACGGAGGCCGAGCGCGCCGACTGCCTGGCCGGCCGCCTCGACTACCGCAGCCGCGCGAAGCCGCGCTGGGCCGGGGGTGTCCGGCTGGAGGGTCCGTCGACTTACCGATGGGACGGTTCCCGCGTCGTCGCTCCGTGATAATACGGCGGCATGGATGCCACCGAAATCCGCCGCAAGCAGAAGGAACTGCTCTTCCCCAACATCGCCACCTATTACCAGGAGCCGCTGGTGGTGGAGTCTGCCAAGGGCATGTTCGTCCGCGACGTCGAGGGGCGCGAGTACCTCGACTTCTTCGCCGGCATCCTCACGGTCAGCGTCGGGCACTGCCATCCGCGGGTGACCGAGGCGGTCATCGAGCAGCAGAAGAAGCTGGTGCACGTCTCGACGCTCTACCCCACCGTGCCGCAGCTCCAGCTGGCCGAGAAGCTGGTGCAGATCCGGCCGATGCAGGAGAAGGCCAAGGTCTTCTTCACCAACTCCGGCACCGAGGCCAACGAGACCGCGGTGGCGCTGGCCAAGGAGGCGACGGGGCGTCAGGAGGTAGTGGTGCTGCGCCACAGCTACGGCGGGCGCGGCGTCCTGGCGCAGAGCATGATGGGCAACAAGAGCTACCGGCCCAGGACGCAGAGCGAGGTCTCCGGCATCCGCTGGGCCCATGCGCCCTACTGCTACCGCTGCGACCTGGGGCTCACGTATCCCGACTGCGGCATCGCCTGCGCCAAGGACTTGAAGCCGCTCATCGAGACCACCACCGACGGCGAGATCGCCGCCTTCATGGCCGAGCCCATCCAGGGCGTGGGCGGATTCGTCACCCCGCCCAAAGAATACTTCCAGGTGGCGCTGCCCATCATCAAGGCCGCGGGCGGGCTCTTCATCGCCGACGAGGTACAGACGGCGTGGGGCCGCACCGGCGGGAAGTGGTGGGGCGTGCAGCAGTACGGCGTCGAGCCGGACATCCTCACCAGCGCCAAGGGCATGGCCAACGGGCAGCCCATCGGGCTGACGATGGCGCGGGCGTCGGTGGCCGACAAGCAGTCGTTCTCCAACATCTCGACCTTCGGCGCGAGCCCGCCCAGCATGGCGGCGGCCAGCGCCACCATCTCCGTCATCGAGGAGGAGAAGCTGCTCTTCAACGCGCAGATGATGGGCAAGGTCCTGCGCGAGGGGCTCGAGGGCCTCCAGGAGAAGTTCAAGGGCATCGGCGACGTGCGCGGCATGGGCCTGATGCAGGCCATCGAGCTGGTCAAGGATCGCGGCACCAAGGAGCCGGACCCGCAGGCGGCGGGCCGCCTGATGGAGGCAACGAAGAAGCGCGGCCTCCTGCTCGGCAAGGGCGGCCTCTACGGCAACGCCATGCGCATCGCGCCGCCGCTGGTCGTGAGCAAGTCGCAGGTGGACGATGCGCTGCGCATCATCGGCGAGTCACTCGCCGAGGCCCTGCACCCATGAGGGCGTGGCTCGCCATCGCGCTCCTCCTGGGCGCCTGTAAAAAGGACGCGCGCCCGCCCTCGCTGGGCGAGGCCATCTCGGTGGAGCAGCCGGGCGGGTCGGTCTCGCAGCTGTTCACGCAGGGCAGCGAGATCCCCACCAGCGCCACCGAGAGCTTCACCACCTCCAAAGATGGCGACAGGCGCATCCTCATCCACCTCATGCGCGGGGCCGGCCGCACCGCCGACAAGCTGCACAGCGAGGGCTGGTGGGAAGTCGAGGGAATCACCTCCGGAAAAGCCGGCGAGCCGCGGGTGCTGGTCACCTTCGAAGTGGATCCGCAGGGGCAGCTGGGCCTGACCGCGCGGGAGGACGACCGCAAGCTCCCGGTGAAGAAGTTCGAGAAGGGAGCCTCCGAGAAGCTCGCGGCCTCGCCGCTCACCGAGCCCGACGACGACGAAGACGTCGAGGACGACCCCCAATAATGCCAAACCCCATTGCGCTGGCCATTCCCTTCTTCTTCCTGCTCATGGGGGTCGAATACTTCCTCGCCCGGCGGCGGGGCCTCAAGGTTTATCGCTTCGCCGACGCGCTGGTCGATCTGTCCTGTGGCATGACCCAGCAGATCCTGGTGGTCTTCTCCATTGGAATCCTGGCCGGCGGATATCTCTGGCTTTATCAATTTCGATTGTTCGACTTCGCCGCCGGCAGCCCCTGGCCCTGGGTGATCGCCTTCTTCGCCATCGACTTCGTCTATTACTGGTGGCACCGGCTCTCGCACCAGGTCAACGTCCTCTGGGCCGTGCACATGGTCCACCACCAGAGCGAGGACTACAAC
>JANXXR010000523.1 GCA_025350525.1 Deltaproteobacteria bacterium | reverse complement strand
TCGCCCCCCTCGCCCCCCTCGCCCCCCTCGCCCCCCCTCCTCCCTCGATTTGAGGTGGAGCGTTTTGGCCGGGGGGCCCGGAATCGGGCTTCGATTTCGAGACCCCGCGCGGCGCCGTCCCTCTCCAGGCGCTCCGGCACGCCGCTCGCATTGTCCCGCGCCGTGCACTCGTCCCTCAACGCAGCCGCCATCGCCGGCGCCGGCGCGCGGCCCGTCGATGTCCAGGTCGACATGTCGCTGGGCCTCCCCGGCTTCTGGCTGGTGGGCCTGCCCGACCTCGCCTGCACCGACGCCAAGGTTCGCGTCCTCACCGCCATCCGCAACAGCGGCTACCAGCTTCCGCAGAAGAAGATCACCGTCAACCTGGCCCCCGGCGACCTGCGGAAGGAGGGCGCCGCCTTCGACCTTCCCATCGCGCTGGGCGTGCTGGCAGCGGCGGGGCTGATCGCGCCGGCCGGCGGACCGGCGATGGTGGTCGGCGAGCTCACGCTCTCGGGAGATCTGCTGCCGGTCCGCGGCGTCCTGCCCATCGCCATCGAGGCGCGGCGGCTCGGCTTCAGGACGCTCATCGCCCCCGAGCAGAACGCCTCTGAAGGCGCGCTGGTGCAGGGGCTCTGCGTCTACGGCGCGCGCAGCCTGTTGGAGGCGGCGGAGATCTTCTCTGGCATGAGCGCGCGGCTTCCCGCCAGCGGTGAGAGTACGCCGCCCGAACCGCACCGCCTCGACCTCGCGGACGTGCGCGGGCAAAGGTCCGCCAAGCGCGCGCTCGAAGTCGCCGCCGCCGGTGGTCACAACCTGCTGCTCATCGGGCCGCCGGGCGCGGGCAAGACCATGCTGGCGCGGCGCCTGCCCACCATCCTGCCTGCGCTCTCGTTCGACGAGGCGGTGGAGGCGACCTCCATCTGGTCGATCGCGGGCCGCCTCAAGCCGGGGCAGGGGCTGATCACCGCGCCGCCGTTCCGCGCGCCCCACCACACCATCTCGGTGGCGGGACTCATTGGAGGAGGCGCGCCGCTGCGGCCCGGTGAGATCAGCCTGAGCCACCGCGGGGTGCTGATGATGGACGAGCTGCCCGAGTTCGGCCGCGCCGCGCTCGAGGCGCTGCGCCAGCCGCTCGAGGACGGGGAGGTCAGCATCGTCCGCGCCAGGGAGCGGGCCACGCTGCCTGCGCGCTTCATGCTGGTCGCGGCCATGAATCCCTGTCCCTGCGGCCACGCCTCCGACGCAAATCCCAGCCGCTGCACCTGTTCGCTGCCGCAGAAGCAGAACTACATGGCGCGCATCTCGGGGCCCATCCTGGACCGCTTCGACCTCCACCTCGAAGCGCCGGCGCTCCGTCCCGACGAGCTGCTCGGCAGTCCCGACGGCGAATCGTCCACCGCCGTGCGCGAGCGCGTCGAGCAGGCGCGGCTGCGGCAACGCGAGCGCTATGCGGCGCTTCCCGGAGTCCACTGCAACGCCCAGCTGCGCGGCCCTCGGCTGCGCGAGCTGACCCTCCTCAGCGGCGGCGCCGGCAAGAGTCTCGCCGAGCACCTCGACCAAAAGCAGTTCTCGGCCCGCGCGCACGACCGCCTGCTGAAGCTGGCCCGCACCATCGCCGATCTCGACGGCAGCGCCGAGGTGGAGGCGGGTCACATCGGCGAAGCGGTCCAGTACCGCGCCCTCGACAAGCCCCTGGAAGGCAGGCCGAGGCGGGGCACCAGCGCCCAAGACGTCGCGCGATCGCTCGCGCTCCACTCTCCGGGCAAGACGCCCGGCGAACTTCCCAGGGAGGGAACATGAGCAAGCTGTCGGAGAAGCTGAAGGCCGTGGCGGCCGCCATCGGCGCCATCGAGAAGCAGTTTGGCAAGGGCGCGGTGATGCGGCTGGGCGAAGGCGCGGAGCCGCAGAAGGTGGAGATCATTCCCACCGGCTCCCTGGGGCTCGACATCGCGCTCGGCTGCGGCGGGCTCCCGCGCGGGCGGGTCATCGAGATCTATGGCCCGGAGAGCTCGGGCAAGACCACGCTGACCCTCCACGCCATCGCGCAGGTGCAGGCGCAGGGCGGCTGCGCGGCCTTCATCGACGCGGAGCACGCCCTCGACGTCGCCTACGCCCGCAAGTTGGGCGTCAAGATCGACGAGCTGCTCATCTCCCAACCCGACACCGGAGAGCAGGCGCTGGAGATCGCCGAGACCCTGGTCCGCTCGGGCGCGGTCGATCTGGTGGTCGTCGACTCGGTCGCCGCGCTGGTTCCCAAGGCTGAACTAGATGGCGAAATGGGAGACTCGCACATGGGGCTGCAAGCGCGCTTGATGTCTCAGGCTCTGAGAAAGCTAACCGGAACTGTGGCGAAGTCGCGCACCTCTCTCATCTTCATCAATCAGATCCGCGATAAAATCGGCGTCATGTTCGGCAACCCGGAGACGACCACCGGCGGTCGCGCGCTGAAGTTCTACTCGTCGGTGCGCATCGACATCCGGCGCATCGCCAGCATCAAGGACGGCGACGTCGTCG
>JANXXR010000513.1 GCA_025350525.1 Deltaproteobacteria bacterium | reverse complement strand
CGCTTCTTCGAGGAGCGCGGCCACCGCCGCGTCAAGTCCTCCCCGCTGATCCCGCAGAACGACCCGACGCTGCTCTTCACCAACGCCGGGATGGTCCAGTTCAAGGACGTGTTCACCGGCCGCGAGCAGCGCGACTACTCGCGCGCCGCCTCGTCGCAGAAGTGCGTGCGCGCCGGCGGCAAGCACAACGACCTCGAGAACGTGGGCTTCACCGCGCGGCACCACACCTTCTTCGAGATGCTGGGCAACTTCTCCTTCGGCGACTACTTCAAGAAGGACTCCATCGTCTACGCCTGGGACTTCATCACCCGGACGCTCGGGCTTCCCGCCGAGCGCCTCGCGGTCACCGTCTTTCGCGACGACGACGAGGCCGAGCAGCTCTGGCTGTCGATAGGCGTCCGCAAGGAGCGCATCTTCCGCCTCGGCGAGAAGGACAACTTCTGGGCGATGGGCCCGACCGGACCCTGCGGCCCCTGCAGCGAGCTGCACCTCTACCGGCTGCCGGGCGGGACGCAGGGGG
Source organism: Deltaproteobacteria bacterium (assembly GCA_025350525.1). Lineage (GTDB taxonomy): Bacteria > Myxococcota > Myxococcia > Myxococcales > 40CM-4-68-19 > 40CM-4-68-19. Next base: position 4,966 of record JANXXR010000513.1, on the reverse strand, counting down.
AAATCGACGCCCACGCGCACAAGTTCTTCGGCCTCGATCAGGCCGAGGCGCTGGGCAGCGACAGCTGGATGGAGATCTGGAACCTCGTCTTCATGCAGTTCGAGCGCAAGGAAGCCGACGGGCCGCTCTTGCCCCTGCCCAAGCCCTCCATCGACACCGGCGCCGGCCTCGAGCGCGTCGCCGCCGCCGTCCAGAACGTGCCGTCGAACTACGACACCGACCTGTTGCGCCCGCTCATCGACAAGGCCGCCGGCATCTCCGGCAAGCGCTACTCCGAGACTGAGCTGACCGGCGACTCCGCCTCGATGCGCGTCGTCGCCGATCACTCGCGCGCGGCGGCGTTCCTCCTCGCCGACGGCGTCCTTCCCTCGAACGAGGGCCGCGGCTACGTCCTGCGCCGCATCATGCGACGCGCGGTCCGGCACGCGCAGCGGCTCTCCCCGCAGCCGGCGCTCTACGCGCAGGTCTGTGCCACCGTCATCGAGACCATGTCCGAGGCCTTTCCGGAATTGCGGGAGTCGCGGGTGCGCATCCTCGAGACGGCGCAGCACGAGACCGACCTCTTCCTGCGCACGCTCGACCGCGGCAACTCCATCCTCTCGGAGGAGCTTTCGCGCTCGAAGCAGGTCTCCGGTGAGCTGGCCTTCAAGCTCCACGACACCTACGGCTTCCCTCTCGACCTGACGCAGGTGATCGCGGCGGAGAGCTCGGCCACGGTGGACGTCGCCGCCTTCGAGAAGCTGATGGAAGGGCAGCGCGCGCGCGGGTCCTTCGCAGGATCTGGCGAGGCTGCCGTGACCGACGCGCACAAGTCGCTCGCCTCCGAGTTCGGCGAGAACGAGTTCCTCGGCTACGAGGCCGCCGTCGGCGAGGCCACGCTAAAGGCCATCTTCGTGGGCGGAAAGCGCGTGCAGAAGATCGCTGCCGGCGAGGAGGGCGAGCTGACCTTCGACCGCACTCCCTTCTATGGAGAGTCGGGCGGCCAGCTGGGCGACATGGGCTTTGTCACCAGCAGCGGCTCGCGTGCGCAGATCCTCGACGCGCAGAAGCCGGTGCACGGGCTCATCCTCCACAAGGCCAAGGTGCTGGAAGGGTCGTTCGCCGTCGGCGAGAAGGTGGAGCTGGTCATCGACGCCCCGCGCCGCTCTGGCTTGCGGCGCAACCACAGCGCCACGCACCTCCTGCACCGGGCGCTGCGCGAGCTGCTCGGCGAAGGCGTTAAGCAGGCCGGCTCGGTGGTGGCGCCCGACTACCTGCGCTTCGACTACACCGCGTACCAGGCGCTCTCCGAAGAGCAGCGCATGGAGCTGGAGCGGCGGGTCAACCAGCTGGTGTACGAGAACCACGAGGCCCAGACGAAGGTGATGGATCCGGAAGCGGCGATGAAGTCTGGGGCGATGGCGTTCTTCGGCGACAAGTACACCTCGCTCGCCAAGGTCCGCGTGCTGCAGATCGGGCCGTCGGTGGAGCTGTGCGGCGGCACGCACGTCGCGCGCTCCGGCGACATCGGCTTCTTCAAGATCCTCAGCGAAGGCGCGATCGCGGCCGGAGTGCGGCGCATCGTGGCGGTCACCGGCCCGGAGGCGCTCAAGGCGGTGCACGACGAGGAGCGGTTGCTGGCGCGGGCGGCGGCGGCGCTCAAGGCACAGCCGCGCGACCTGGCGCTGCGCGCGGAGCAGGCGGCGGGCCGCATCAAGGAGCTGGAGCGTGAGCTGGAGCAGCTGCAGCGGAAGGCGGCGACGGCCACCAGCAAGGACCTGGCGCAGAGCGCGCGGGAGATCCACGGCGTGAAGATCCTGGCGGCGCGGCACGAGAGCGGCGACCCGGAAGCGCTGCGCGAGCTGGCCGACAAGCTTCGCGACCAGCTCAAGAGCGGCATCGTGGTGCTGGCTGGCGAGAAGGACGGCAAGGCCAACCTGCTCGTGGCGGTGACCAACGACCTCTCGAAGAAGTATCGGGCGGGAGATCTGGTGAAGGAGCTTTCCAAGACTCTGGGCGGGCGCGGCGGCGGCAAGCCCGAGATGGCGCAGGCCGGCGGCGGCGATCCGGCGCAGCTCGACGCGACGATCCTGCGGGCCTACGAACTGGTCTAACAGGGTGTTGAGAAAAGCCTGCGCGCGACGGATGGTCTGCCCCGATGCGGGCGGCGAGTCAACGGGCTGCCTGCGATGTCCGCCTTTTCAAGTCAGCTCGGCGTAGCCGTGAGCTTTGCGATGCGGAGCAAGTTGTACGCGGCGCCGCGTCTTGCGGAAATTCGCCACCGTCTTGAGCCAGCCAAAGATCTCCTCGACTCGTTTTCGGACCCGCTGGCTGATTCGGTACCCGTCGTGTCGTGTCGTCCTGCCGTCGATGGCCGAGGCGCGGTGCTCGTACTGCGCGACGTGTGGTGTGATGCCGAGCGTCCTGCAGCCCTCGACAAAGCTGCGCACGTCGTAGCCGCGGTCGCCGGGCGACCGTCGCCGGACCGTCGACGTTGCCCTCGAGCAGGCCCAGCGCGGCAGTCCGCTCGCTCTCGTTTCCGCGCGCAATTTGCAGGTCGACGAGAAGTCCGTGCCGGTTCTCCATCAGCGCGTGTCCCGAAAATGCGAGGCGCGATGGTTGGCCTGGTCCTTTGCGAGCCAGCTCCGACTCGGGGTCCGTCTTCGACTGGTGCGTCTCGTTGCTCCGCTTTTCGCCTCTGAAATTCACGCTCGGGTTGCCAGGATCATCAGGCGGCTTCTGCTTGCCCGCATCCTTGCGCTGAAAGCTCTTCATCGAGGCCCAGGCGTCGATCAGCGTGCCGTCGACGGTGAATGGTCGTCGCTCATCAAACCTGCGTTGCGCGCCTGCTCCACCACCGCGGCGAAAAACCTGCCGGCCACGTCGTGCGTGAGCAATCTCTCCCGATTCAAACTGAAGGTACTGTGGTCGAAACTGTCCTCGACCATGTTCATGTCGAGGAACCAGCGGAACACCAGGTTGTAGTCGAGCTGCTCGCAGAACAGCCGCTCGCTTCGCACCGTATAGAACGCCATCAGCAGGCTCGCCTTGAGGAGCCGTTCCGGCGGCACCGACGGTCGGCCTTTCGCCGAGTACATCTCGTCGAAGACCGGCGACAGCTCTTGCAGCGCCGCATCGGCGAGCTGCTTGATTCGCCTCAGCGGGTGGTCTTTCGGCACCCGCTGCTCCGGCGAAAGTAGGCTCAGCATCGTCGATTGCTTCGTCTCGGCTCCGCGCATTTGCGGAGCAGATCACAAGCCAAGCTTCGCGTCGATCCCTTGGGGCGACTTTCTCAACACCCTGCTAAACTAAAGCGAGCCCCAAGCACGCGCGGCCCGCGCTTTTTCAGGCAGGCGCGCTTCTTAGCGACCCATCAGACGCTTTGGGCCTGAGTATGCGTCAAACAGCGCACGGTGCCCGCTCAGGGACATCGGTCCCTCACGGCGATAGTATTCCGAAACCCAGGCGAGCAGGAATTCGAGCTTGCTGTCCTGCTCCGTCTTGGATGCGTACTTATGCGGCTCCCAGGGCCGGGCCCGGCAGTGACGCAGACATTCGGATTCGCCCGGGTCGAGGAGAATGAGCTCCGGTTCCCAACGCAGAGCGTGCGCGATGATATCGCCATAACAACCCTCGATGATCCAGGCCTCGTGGTTCACGCAAAAGCTTTCAAGATCCGCCAATACAGTCGCGAATGGCCGCGGAACGGCGATCTTGCCGGGTTCGAAGAAGATCGTATCCAGGTCGAGGATGGGTGCCTCCGTCTGGCGAGCCAATTCCCTGGCGAGCCATGATTTCCCGGAGCCGGAGTTGCCCAGTATTGCAATGCGTTTGGATGGCTCATTCATAAGTCGTTTATAGTCCTGCGTGTGCGGAGGCCAAAAGTCATGTTCTGGGTCGTCTCCTTCATCGTGCTCGCGATTGTCGTGATGCTCGGCGTCGTCGTAAGCGTGAATCGGCTCCGCTTCGACCGGAGAACTACACGCGAGATGGGCGCACTCCTGGCCGTCTCTCCCTCGCAACTCCCCCTTCCGGCCGTGGCCTCGCTCCCGCCGCCGGTGGAACGCTACCGTCAACTCGCCGTTGGAGACCACAGGCCCGTACGCACGTTGAAGATGCGCCATGCCGGTACCTTTCGCACCAGCCCAACGGCTAAGCCGACTTCGATTCGCGGGCTGCAATTCTTCACCGCTGACCCGCCGGGCTTCGTATGGACGGGGCGCATCCGCATGGCCCCCGGCGTGTGGATCGATGCTCGCGATATGATCGCAGCAGGCAAAGGCAGCATGCGCGTCCTCCTGGACGACACCGTGCCACTCGTCGATGCGAGCGGCCCGGCCATCGACCAAGGCGATGCGCTAAGGCTTCTCGCCGAAATGCCGTGGCTTCCGACCGCGCTCTTCGATTCTCGCTACCTGCAGTGGTCGCCGATCGATGCGGACCACGCGAAAGCGACGCTGCGCCTGGGTCGCCAGGAGGTTTCTTGCGTGTTCGAATTTGGCCCTGAGGGGCTTCCCGTGCGCTCCAGCGCGGAACGCTCTCGCGAAACCGGCGAGATGCGACCGTGGGGCGGCACCTACCAGGATTACCGGGTCGTCGCTGGCATGCGGGTGCCGTTTGAAGCGGAGGTCACCTGGCAACTTGAAAGCGGCCCGTTTACCTATGCGCATTGGCTCATCGACTCGTTCGAGTACGACCAGTGACAGATGGGCCGTCAAAAGCGGCGAGCCTTGGCGGCGATCGGCCCGACTCGACGCGACGATCCTGCGGGCCTACGAGCTGGTCTTAAGCCAGCTGGCCAGCACACGCGCGGCCAGCGCGCGATCCGGAGCTTCGATCCGGACGCGCTTCTGCCGGCTGGTCTGACCGCTAATGAGAAGGCATCGTCTGCGGGGCACTTGCAATGCCTCGCGCCAAAAACTGCAGCAGCGCCTCGTTGGCTGCGCCCTCGACGGGCCGCGCTTGTACCTTGATCTTGACCACGCCC
>JANXXR010000466.1 GCA_025350525.1 Deltaproteobacteria bacterium | reverse complement strand
GCCGAGGACGATCGCGATCAAGACCGCGATGACGGTTCGCCCTCGGCCGAGATGACCTGGATGTCGATCGCCAACTGGTACTTCAAGGTCGGCGACACGCGCGTCGTCATGGATGGCTACATCACGCGCGTACCCGGCCCGCCCTTCTTCTTTGCGCCGGCGGGGTTCCCCAACGATGCCTTTGCCTTCACGCAATTCCCCTGGCTCATCGACGTGAGCAGCGTGAGCCGTGTGCAGAGCGCGCTGCCCGAAGGCGGGCGCCTGGACTACCTGATCGCGGGGCACAGCCACTTCGACCACAGTTGGGACACGCCGACCTGGGCCAAGCTCACCGGGGCGCCGATGATCGGCGGATTCTCGACGTGCGCGCAAGCGCAGGCGCAGGGCGTCACCGATTGTACCGTGGTCAATGGCGGCGAGCGGCTCGCGCTCGCCCCTGGCGTCACCATGCGCGTCGTGCGGTTCAACCACAGTGGAAATGCCTCGAATCCGATCCAGCACTTCGCGCGCGAGCTGAAAGGACCGCCCAAGCCCGATCCGGTGACCGGCGGCTTCCGCGGCGGCGTCGGCGAGGATTATCCGAACGGAGGAGGAGGCCGCGCGTTCCTCTTCACCATTGACCTCGGGAGACGACGGGTGAGCTTCTTCGTCAACAACTCCGCGAGCGCGTTCGACCTCGACAAGGCCATCGTCGTGGACGGCGTTAACTACGGCGCGCCGCTGGACAACCTGGCGGCGGCGATGAAGGACGCCGGGCTCGAGAGCGTCGATGCCTGGATCGGCACCGGCGGGACGGCGGTGGCAAAGCTGATCGTGCCGGTGATTCATCCGAAGGTCTACATCCCCAATCATTGGGATGGCCTGTTCAATCCGTTCTGGCCGGGCCTGCCCTTCCCCTACAAGGACGCGGCGCTCTCGGCCTACCTCGCGACCCTGCGCATTCCGCTCCTGCCTCAAACCCAGTATTTCGATACCTATCGATTGACCACGGACGGCGTCACCAGGCTGCCGGACCACGCCTTGAAGCACCGGCTCGGATTTGCCGACGTGCAGCCGTTCGCGCCCGCCACGCTGATGGCGGCCTCCCAGGCGCTCACCACCGCGTCCGGCGACGACTGCGACGACCGCTGACGCCGCCGCGGCCCCGGTTATTTTGCCCGCGCGTCAGGCCCCTCGAAGACCCGGGATTGCAGCACGACCCAGGCGAGGCAATCGGGCCCCTTCACCACGTCCGGGCATGTCGCGGAGATAGCCCTAGCCAGGACCCTCCGACCACCGATGGCGCGCTCGGCGAGTCGCTCAGCAAGAAGTTGTTCAAGGCGCGCGTGGAGCTAATCGGGGAGATCGATCAACCGTCTCACGAGGCTCCGGCGGTCCCCGAGAGAGATGGCTCGCCTAGGCTTGCAAAGGCCTCCGAGCAGCAGGTCGAGTACGGGGACGTCACGAAACCACATCGTCGAGCGTCTCGGAACGGCGTGCGCGAAGATGCCGCCAGTCGAGGGGGAAGCGAACTGGGTCGAAACCGTTCTCGCGAACTTCGCACAGGCATGGCCAATGCTGCCGGCATCGGAGCGAGGACGCGTTCTTCGCACTGCCGTTGACCGCATCGTGGTGGATACGTTGACGGGGCGGATCGAGACGCACCTTCTTGATGCGAGCACTCGTGCGCGCAAAGCGGCGCAATTGAGCCGGGGAGAGGCCGCGTGACGAAGGCAGCTCTTGAGGAAGCCGTCGTGCTCGTCAGCAAGATTGAGCGCAGCGTAGGTGGCAAATCCCTGTCGCCAACGCCCCAGCCCTCGCGCGTCGCCCGCATGCTCGCCCTGGCTCACCATCTCCAACGCGCGATCGACAGCGCTGCGGTCGCTGATCGGGCAACGATCGCACGCACGGCCGGCCTGAGCCGCGCGCGGGTCACGCAGGTGTTGGACCTGCTGCTTCTTGCGCCCGACATTCAGGAGGCGATCCTGATGTCGCAAGCGATCGACTCAGTTGTCGGTTCTCACTACCTATGGACCCCGGTTTCCCAAAACCATTCCCCCCCTCGGTCCAGCGCGCGCAGCGCGATGTTGATGTGCCCTACGCCGTCGCTTTCTGTC
>JANXXR010000464.1 GCA_025350525.1 Deltaproteobacteria bacterium | reverse complement strand
GCCACCAGGCAGTCGAAGAGGTCCGGCGAGACGCGGCGCGAGTCGGCCATGAGGAACTTGTCGAGGCTGGAGCGCAGCGCCCGGGGAGACGGCTTGAGCACCGTGTTGAAGAGGAGCCCGTTGAGCATGCGCGTGCCGACGATCCGGTGGGAGAGCTTTACCTTCTGCCCGCTCCCCGCCGGCTCGCCGATCAGCACCGGCTTCGAGACCCGCTCCGGATGCGCGAGCGCGAAGGCCAGGCTGAAGTAGCCGCCCATGGAATTTCCCACCAGCGACGCGCGCTCGAGACCGAGGCCATCGAGGACGCCGCGGATGAACGAGACCCCGTGCTCGCGGAGCGGGACGCCGAGGTAGTTGAACATGCCGGTGAGCCCGCAGCCGGGCCGGTCGGGGGCATAGAGGTGAAAGCGCGGATGCAGCCGCTCGAGCAGCGGCGCCAGGCCCGCCGCCACGCTGTTGCCGCCGTGGATGAGGACCACGGGGTCGCCGTGGCCCGCCTCGATGACCCTCACTTGCAGCGGCGGGTCCGCGATGCCGAAGACCCGGGAGGCCGCCGGGATCCTGCGGCTGGCCAGCACCGCTTCCTCGAGCTTGCGAAACCGCTCGGCCGCGGCCGGGTCCGCCGCAGGCAGCGCATGCTCCGCCTGGACGAGCTGGTCGCCGCCCGCGACGGCGCCGAGGCCCAGCGTCCAGAAGAGCAGCTGGCGGCGGCTTTTCCTCACTTCGCCCTCACTTCACTTCGCCCTCACTTCGCCGCGCCGGTGAAGATCCGCTTCGGGATCATCACGTGCGCGCCGACGTTTCCGTCCACCAGCTGGGTGACGCTCACGTCGCAGGCGACGCTCACCAGCATGTACGCGTCGTCGCGCGAGAGGCCGCGGCCCACCAGAAAGTCGATGGCCTGGCGCACAGCCTGCTTGGTCGCCTGCACCAGATCTTTGTCCATCCCCATGGCGATGAAGTGCGTCGGCGTCTCCGCGCGCGGCCAGGTGAGGCGCAGGTCCTTGCGCAGGATCAGCTGGAAGGTTCCGACCAGCGAAGTCTCGAGGGCGGTGATGTCCACCTCGCCGTTGCCCTGGCCGGCGTGGCCGTCGCCGACTTCGAGCAGCGCGCCCGGCGCCGCCACCGGGATGAAGAGCGTGGTGCCCGCCACCAGCTCCTTGTTGTCGAGGTTGCCGGCGTGAACGTACGGGGGCGCGCTGTCGACCCGGCCCGAGGCCGGGGCCACGCCGATGCTGCCGAAGAACGGAGCGAGCGGCACCTCGATGCCGTCGCCGAAGTGGGCCAGGTTCCTGCGGGCGTCGAGCGGGATGATGCGCATCTTCGCGTGCGGGAAGTCCTCGGGGAGGAAGCCGCGGTTCACCGCGAAGCCGTTGTACGCGTAGGGGATGGCCAGCTCGACCTTGAGGATGCGGACCTCGAGCGCGTCGCCGGGCTCGGCGCCGTCCACGAAGATGGGCCCGGTGAGGATGTGTCCGCCCGGGCCCTTGTCGGTGACCTTGGCGTAGATCTCGCGCAGGGCCGGCTCGACCTCGCCGGGAGCGACGCCTGCTCCTTGCAGCCGCTCCGGGCTGGAAGTGATCAGCGTGCGGACCACCACGGTGTCGCCGGAGGCGACGTGCAGCGCGGGCTTGGCCGCTGCGTCGTAGCGGCCCCACACCACCGTCGTGGGCGAGGGATCGAGGCGGTGCGTTTGCGGCGGCGCGGCGAGGATCAGCGCCAGCAAGAGCGGGTTCGACAAGCAGACCTCCGCCCGCGAAGGTGTCGCAGGCGGAGGCTGCTCGTCAAGAAGCCGCCTTTAGACGACGGTGCGGTTGCGGCCGGTGAGGAAGTGCATCACCACGAGGATGATGCCGACCACCAGGGCGGCGTGGATGACGCCGGCGGTGACGTGGAAGGCGGTGATGCCGAGCAGCCAGGCAATGATGACGATGGCGCCGATGATCGCGAGCATGTTTGTGATCTCCTTTTAGTGTGGGACTCAGGTCCGGAGATCAATCTTGGTCTTCGGTAAGCCGTCGGCCTGCCTGCCTGCATGCCCGGCGGAAGCGTCCTCAGCCTGGGCGCTCGAGGTCCCAGAGGGCGACGGGCGTCCGCCGCTGGACCCAGATTCCCCAGCCCAGCGGGACGAAGCCGCGCGCGAGCTCGCGCCGGTACCAGCTCCCGGGCCGCAAGAAGGGCGTCCGGTCGGTGGCGGATCGATCGCAGTTCTCCTTCCAGTCTTCCCGGGTCAGCGCGCCGAAGTAGAGCGCCCCGCGGCAGAGTCGCGCGAGGTTGCCCAGCGCCCGGCGGGCGGCGTCGTCGTCCAGGTACTGGAGCACGTCGTAGCAGATGACCAGGTCGAAGCTGCCGCGCGGGCGGAAGTCCTCGATGGCGCCCTGCCGCCAGCCGTAGCGCGCGCAGAGGTAGTCGCTCACCTCGAGGCCGACGATCTTCGCCTCCTTGAGCTGCCGCAAGAGCGGGCGGTGCAGCGCGCCCACTCCGCAGCCGGCGTCGAGGATGCGGCGCACGGGGAGGTCGAGGTAGCGCAGGCACGCCGCGATGAGCCTTGCCCGGCGCTCCGTCTGCGCGCGGGTGGTCACCGCGCTGCTCGGGTCGAAGTAATAGCGCCGGTAGTAGGCCGCGTCGAAGCTCACGCCCTTTGCGACTCGCGCAGCACCCGCTCGCGCAGCTGCTGCTCGCGTTTCTTGCCCCGCTCGACGGCCTTCTGCTTCTCGGCCTCCCGCGAGCGCGGCGGCCCGTGCACCTCGAGCTGGCCGAAGAGGTGCAGGGTGATCTCGGTGATGTGATCCACCGCGTGCTCGCAGGCCGCCTGGTTGGCCTTGGAGAAGGACTTGAGGCCGCTCAGCTTGCGCACGTACTGCAGCGCCGAGGCGCGGACTTCGTCCTCGGTGGCGGGCGGCTCGAAGTGGTGCAGGGTTTTGATGTTTCGGCACATGGCCGGAGTATGCCCGGCTTCAGGCCTGCGCGCTCTTCGCAAGAAAGGCGGAGATCCGGTCGTAGACCTCGGGCTTGCCGAGCAGGTCGAGGTGGCGGGCGCCGAAGGCGATCCACTCTTCAGTGAACCGCAGCAAAAGCGCCGCGTCGGCGTGGCGGCCGAGCGCGCTGTCCACCGAGACCAGACCGTCGCCCGGCAGCTTGCCGCCTTCTTGCGGCGCCGTGCTGGCGGCGATGGCGAAGCAGCGCACTCCTGCGGGCAGCGGAAGCGGCGTGCGGCGATCGCTCCCGTGGGCGAAGCGATCGACGCCTTCCCAGTGCGCGCCGAGGACGTTGCCGAAGCGCAGGTCGGTGACACCCTTGCTGCGGATCTGCCCCAGCCGCTGCAGCGGCGCGCTGTAGCGGCTGATGCCCAGCAGCAGATCGACCCAGCTGCCGCCGCGCTCGAGCGCCGCGCCGTGGTGGGGCGAGCCCAGGCAAACGAGCGTGCGCAGCTTCTGCCGCCATTTTTGCCCGGAGGACTCGGCGGCGTGACAGGCGCTGCGGGCGAGGAGGCCGCCCATGCTGTGGGCGACGATGGCGATCTCGCCTAACGGCTCAGGCCACTGGGCAGCCAGCCGCTCGAGGAGGTCCGAGAGGGCGCGCCCGTTGGTCGAGATGTGCAGGCCGCTGTTGTAGCGCAGGTAGACGGGAGTGAAGCCCAGGTCCCGCGCCAGCGCCTGCCCGTGATCGTGGCCCTCCCGGCTCCACTGCAGATCGTTCAGGGACGAGCCGTGCACGAGGAGGAGCAGCTTGCCGGTCGCCCGCGGAAAGGCCTCGGCCAGCGCCGCGCGGTCGAGGCGCAGCGGATGGCCCCCGTGGCGAAGCTCCATCTGGATGGCGAGCGGATTTCCCGTCTCCTCGAGATAATCGCCGAGCACCCCGTTGAGCACCGCCAGGACCGCCTCGCGATCGCGGCCGGGCGCGCTCTCGCCCAGGAGCGGCGCGAGCTGCTCCAGCGCCGCGTCGAGGCCGCTGCCCACCAGCCAGGTGATGCCGCGGATGCTGCCGTAGACGAGCCCGGTAAGGAGTCCCGCGGTGCGCGCCAGCGGCCGGCCCAGCACGCGGGGACCCGCAGCGATGTTGTGGTGCATCGCCTGCACCAGCGCGGTCACGCTGCGGGTCGCCTCCACGGCGAGGCGGCTCGCTCCCCGCAGATCGTCCGCGTGCCTGCGCGTCTTCTCCGACATGATGAAGAGAGGATAACGCGCGGCGCGCGCGATTGGGCGGCGCGATCAGGTTCTGCTACAGCGAGGCGATGGACGAAAAGCCGCCCGTGGACCGCGCCTGGCAGACCGGCGCCAAGCTCATCGCGCTCATCGCCGTCATCGCCGCTGGCTGGCTCGCGCGGGACATGCTGCTGCTCGCCTTCCTGGGAATCCTCATCGGCGTGGTGCTCTCGTTTCCGGTGAACTTCCTCGCCGGGCACATGAAGCGCGGCCTGGCGGTCCTCATCGTGCTGCTGGTGATCCTGGGCGCCACCGGGGGAGTGGTGGCCTTTGGCGCGGTGAAGATTGCCAGCCAGGCGGGGGCGGTGCGCGAGCAGGCGGAGCAGGCGCTCAAGTCCGCCCGCGAAAAGATTGCCAAGCTGCGGAACGCCGGCCAGCAGCCCCAGGGTCAGCAGCAGCAGGGCCAGCAGCAGCAGGGCCAGCAGCAGCAGG
>JANXXR010000351.1 GCA_025350525.1 Deltaproteobacteria bacterium | reverse complement strand
CGAAGCCGTGCCCGGCGAGCGCGTGCCAGCGCTGGGCCCACTCTTGCCTGCTGCTGGTGGAGGGCAGGCGGTACTCGAGCGCCACCGTCATGCGGCCGGGCTGGCCGGTGGCCGGATCGACCAGGCCGAAGACGAAGCGGCCCTCGCCTTTGCCGCTGCCGGCGAGGTCGAGGCGGTTGAAGATGGCGAGGAGTTGGAAGGGAGCGCGGGAGAGATCGAGAGAGCCGTCCTGCGCGCGCGGCCAGGCGGAGAGCAGGTCTTCGACGCCGGAGCGATCGCCGACCGGCGCGCCGTCCACCGACGCGGTCCGCAGCGAGCGTAACCACACCTCGACCAGCTGCGGGGCGCGCGCGCCGGCGAACTGCTCGACCAGCCAGCGGAAGCTCCACGCTCCGTCGGCCTGGTTGGAGGCCCGCGGATCGAGGACCACCGATGGGTCCACGATGGCGAGCTCCCTGTCGGCGTCGATGGCCGCAGGGCCGGCGTCAGGTGAATCGCCGGTCGCGCCGGGGCCCGCGTCGGCGCTGCCGCCGTCGAGAGGAAGGCCCGCGTCCGCAGGGCCCGCGTCGGACGGCGATCCTGCATCTGGAAGCGACCCGGCGTCGGGCGCCGCACCTGCGTCGGGTTGGGCGCCGCCGCTCGAACTCGAGCCCGCATCCGGCGCTGCGGGACCCACCGCCGCGGATGGCGACGCCGGCGAAGTTCCCGAGCCGCCGCACGCGCACACCGCAGCCAGCAGGAGGCCGATCGCCCGGATTTTCGCCATTGCGCCCCCGCAGACTGCTCCTCGGAGAAGTGGCCACGCCTCTTCGGCAGACCAAGCGGCGAGCGCTCGCCTGCCAGGAAGCTCCCGAGAGATCCGGGGACACCATACGCAACCCGGCATGCCAACAGTCGCCGCACAATGAGTTGCGTATGGTGTCCCCGAAACCCTAGGGTCCCCGCCATGAGACGCTGGCAAAAAATCTTCCTAGTGGTCGTCGCCGTGGTGGTCATGGCCGTCTTCGCGCTCTCGCTCGTGCTCGACGGAATCCTGACTTCGAAGGCGCACGAGCAGGCGCAGAAGCTCTCGGAAGAGTGGGGGCGGCCCGTGCAGATCGGCAGCGTGGCGACGAAGCTCATCACCGGGCTCGGCGTCCGCGTCAGCGACGTGCAGGTGGGCGCGGCGCCGGGAGAAGATGCGCCGCTCGCGACCCTCGAGCGCCTCGAGGTGAAGCTGGCGTTGCTCAAGGCGGCGTTCTCGGGCGGCAAGGACGTCGAGATCCACTCGGCGGAGATCCAGGACCTGACCGTCCGCATCGAGCGCTTCGCCGACGGCACCACCAACCTCGAGCACCTCCAGAAGAAGCTCGCCGAGCAGCCGGCCAAGGCAGACCAGGCGTCCGCGAAGCCGACCGACCTCTCCTTTCTGCGCATCGACCACGCCGAGCTCTCGGACGGCAAGGTCGTCTTCCTCGACAAGAGCACCAAGGGGGCGAAGGAGCTGGCCATCCAGCACCTCGATTTGACCGTCAACGACTTGCGCGCGGGCAAGCCGCTGGAGATCGTGCTCAAGGCGGCGGTGCTCACCGACAAGCAGAACCTCGAGCTGCGGGTGAAGGCGGCGCCGCTGCCCGTCACGCTGACGCCGACGCCGACCAGCGTGATGCTGCGGATCGATCCGCCCATCGACCTCGGGCCGCTGGGGCCGTTTGCCGGCAGCGAGCTGGGGCTGCGGGGCGGAACCTTCGACGCCGACTTCGACGCCGAGCTGGGCGCCGCGGTGGCGGGCGGCAGCGGGCCGACCACGGTGAAGGGCACGGTCAAGCTGGCCGCGCTCGACTTCAAGGACGCCGGCAAGAAGCTGGACGTGACGCTCGACGCCGACTTGAAAGGCGATGCCGAAAAGGGAAACCTGATCATCGACAAGCTCAAGCTCGACCTCGGCCCCGCGGGCCTGAGCGGCAAGGGGCGCGCGAGCGGGCTCAAGACGACGGCGCCGCGGATCGAAGGGCTCGAGATCGTCAGCCACGATCTCGATCCGGCGGTGCTCGCCGCCTACTACCCGCCGCTGCGGAAGATGCTGGCGCCCAACACGGTGGCGGGTCCCATCGGGCTGCGGCTGAGCGGCGCCGGCTCGCAGGCCGCGCAGGCGCTGGAGCTGAAGCTCGACCTGACGCCGGTGCACTTGGTAATCCCCGGGCAGCTGTCCAAGGCGGCCGGCGCGGCGATGACCCTGGCCGCGCAGGTGAAGGGCGCGGCGGCGAGCGGCGGGCCGATCAAGTTCGACCTCAAGCTCGACCTGGCGGGCGTCGATCTCCGCCCCGGCAAGTCGGTGGACAAGGCGCCCGGGCAGCGGCTCGACCTCGCGCTCGATGGCACGCGGCGGGCCAACGCCTCGAGCACCGATCCCGAGCAGAAGATCGAGCTGACCAACTTGAAGCTGCACATCCTCGACGACGAGGCGCAGGGCACCGGCTGGGTGGAGATCAAGGGAGCGGGCGCGAAGAAGACCACGCAGTTCGAGCTCCAGCTTCTCTCCAGCGGCCTCGACCTCGACAAGCTGCTGATTCCGACCACGAAGAAGGAGTCGAAGCCGCTCGATCCCAAGACCTTCGCGGGGCTGTCGGGGCACGCGACGGTGAAGATCGACAAGCTCACCATGAAGAAGCAGACGGTCGCCGCCATCGTCGCCGACGTCACCATGAAGGACGACCAGATCAAGGTGAACACCGCAAACCTGGAAGCCTTCGGCGGCACCGTCAACGCCGCTGGCACCGAGGTGAAGCTGGCGCATCCGCAGGAGCCGTTCCACGTCGTCACCAAGCTGCAGAACGTGGGGCTGGAGAACTTCGTCGCGCTCTCCACCGAGCACAAGCTCCTGACCGGAAAGTTCAACGGGGCCATCGACCTCAAGGGCGGCGGGCAGCAGGTGAAGGAGCTGGCCGAGTCGCTGGCGGGAGTGCTCGAAGGGCACGTCCTCGACGGCAACTTCCTCGGCAAGGATCTGATCGCCTCGGTGACCGGGCCGCTCGCGAAGTCGCTGCCGTTCGGGCTCGCCGGCAAGACCGGCGGCGGAGGCACGACCTCGCTGGGCAAGGACCTGCCCTTCGGCGTGACGCTGGCGGACGGGGTGGCCAGGCTCAAGTACCCGATCAAGATCTCGCGGCCGGAGGCGGAGCTGAGCTTCTCGGGCGGCATGCGGGTGGACGGCGCGCTCGACCTGCCGGGCACCATCTCGCTCTCGCCGCAGACCATCTCCACGCTGACGGGCGGCAAGGTGAAGCCGTCGCAGGCCATCCCGGTCAACCTCAAGCTGACCGGGCCGGCCTGGAGCCCGACGGTGACCGACCTGGATCTGAAGGCGGCGGTGAGCGAGATCGTGAAGCAAGGCGGCGCCGCGCTGGTCGGCAAGGCGCTGGGCGTGGACACCGGCCAGGTGCAGCAGAAGGCGCAGGCGGAGGAGGACAAGGCGAAGCAGCAGGCGACCGACGCGGCCAACAAGGAGAAGAAGAAGCTGGAGGACGACGCCTCCAAGAAGCTGCGCGGGTTGTTCGGAAAATGAAATGGTTCTTTTTCGCTCGCGCGGGCCAGGCGGGGCGAGTACAACCTCGGAAAAGCTGCGGCTGAACGCCGGCAGCGCCATTCACGGATAAAAGCGAACTCATGGCTCAGAGAAATAAAGAGGCATCTTTTCGTGCGCTGATGGAACGCTTCTCGCGCGACCTCGTCGCCGCCATCACCACCCACGTCGACGAGCAGATCGCCGCGGCGGTGTCGCGGATCAACGCGGGCGGAGGCGGGCGCGCGGGCAAGACCGACGGGCGCAGGTCGGGCCGCCTCTGTCCGGTGCCGGGCTGCGGCGAGCCAGGCGCGGGGCCGCGCAACCGCTGGTTCTGCAAGGAGCACGCTTCCAAGCTCTCGACCACGGAGCAGAAGAGCATCCTCGAGCGCAACCGGCGCCTGGCCTCGGAAGGCAAGCTGCCGACGGCGGTCTCCTCGCAGCGCATCGTGCGGCTGCCGCCCAAGCAGCAGCGGGCGCGGCGTTCGCTGGACATGAGCTGCCGCGTGGAGGGCTGCACCAACCGGTCGCGCGGGCCGCGGGCCGGGTTCATCTGCGACGCCCACCGCGCCGAGCTGACTCCCGAAGAGCAGCGCGCGGCGCGCGAGCGCTGGAACGCGCGGGCCAAGGGGCGCAGCGCCCCGCCGCCGGCCGAGCAGGCGAAGCTGCCGACGCCGGTGCCGCCCATCGTGCGCAAGGCCGAACCCGCCGAGGCCTGAGGCCAGCAGCATTTAAATCTCACCGCGAAGGCGCGAAGGGGTGGGGTGGTTTCGCGTCTGCCCGGGCCACCACCGAGTTGGGGCCTGGACTCGGTCCCACCCAAGGCTTTCCTTCGCGCAAGCCTGCGCGTTCTTCGCGCCTTCGCGGTGCGCTTTTGCTTTGCCGACCGGCTGAAACCATTTGGCTGGGGCCGTCGTACAGTATGGATATGGAGATCACTTCGAAGAGGCTTTATCTCCGGCGGCGGGATTTCCTCAAGCTGGGTGCCGGCGCGACGCTCTTAGGGTCGGCCGCGGCCATGGCGCGCAAGGCCACCCACGGCCCGAAGCTCCCCGGCGCGAAGCCCAATCCGAAGTACCTCGCCGACGGCGAGAAGCCGACGCCCTTCGACGACGTCACCAGCTACAACAACTTCTACGAACTGGGCACCGACAAGGGCGACCCGAGCGCCAACGCCGCCGCGCTGCAGACGCGCCCGTGGACGGTCGAGGTCACGGGCGAAGTCGGCAAGCCGAAGAAGTGGGACCTGGACGAGATCCTCAAGACCTTCCCCGCCGAGGAGCGCGTCTACCGCATGCGCTGCGTGGAGGGCTGGTCGATGGTCATCCCCTGGGATGGCTTCCCCCTGGGCGACCTGCTCAAGAAGGCCGAGCCCACCAGCCGCGCCAAGTACGTCGCCTTCGAGAGCGCGGTCCAGCCGGGGATGCCGGGCGTAAAGGGCTACGCCGGAATTCCCTTCCCCTACCTCGAAGGCCTGCGCCTCGACGAGGCGATGCACCCGCTCGCGCTCCTCGCCGTTGGCCTCTACGGCGAAGCTCTCCCCAATCAAGACGGCGCCCCCATCCGCCTGGTGGTGCCGTGGAAGTACGGCTTCAAGTCCGCCAAGAGCATCGTGCGCATCAGCCTTCGAGAAACGCAGCCCACCACCACCTGGAACCAGTACGGCGGCGGCGTCGAGTATGGCTTCTACGCCAACGTCAACCCCGAGGTGGACCATCCGCGCTGGAGCCAGGCCAAGGAGCGCCGCATCGGCGAGCTGCTCCGCCGCAAGACGCTGCCGTTCAATGGCTACCCCGAGGTCGCCTCGCTCTACGCCGGCATGGACTTGAGGAAGTTCTATTGAAAAAGAAACTGGTGCCGCTCGCCTTCGCCGCGAGCTGCATGCCGGCGGTGTGGCTCGCCGTTCAGTATTTCCGCGGCGGCCTCGGAGCCAATCCGGTCGAGGCGTTGCTCAACGACCTGGGCTACATCACCTTCGTATTCCTCGCGCTGACGCTGGCCTGCACGCCGCTGCAGCTCCTCCTCGGCTGGAAGTGGACGCTGCTCCTGCGCAAGCTGCTGGGCGACTTCTGTTTCTTCTACGCCTCGCTGCACCTGCTCACCTACGTCGTCCTCGACCAGGGCCTCGCCTGGGGCGACATCGTCAAGGACGTCGCCAAGCACAAGTTCATCCTGCTGGGGATGGCCACCTGGACGCTCCTGCTGCCGCTCGCCGTCACCTCCACCAGCGGCTGGCAGAAGCGCCTC
>JANXXR010000349.1 GCA_025350525.1 Deltaproteobacteria bacterium | reverse complement strand
GCGCGCCTCCGGCTCCTCCGGATGGTGGTCATTGTGCGGTCCCGAGTAATCATTGGATTGATAGCAAAGGATCTGCGTCCCGCGCTTGCGGCGCCGCAGCCGGTATCCGCTCAGCGCCTCCGCCAGCGCATGGAAGCTGTCCGAGCGGAGCATGGCGGTGAGACCCAGCTCCGCGGCCAAGAGCGATCCGCGCGATCGCGGGGAGGCCATCGTCGCCGTCCGCACCCGCACGGCCTTGGGCAATCGCTCGCTGTAATTCTTCTTCATCTCCGCGAGCGCGCCGGGCGCAATCGGCTCGTCCATCAGCGTCAGGCCGCCGCGCATCCGGCTCTCGAGGAGCGCCAGCGCCGCGCGCGAGCGCCGGGGGTCGAGCAGGTCGTCCGCGCCCACGAAGCGCAGGCCGCCGGCCAGCGCCCCGCAGAGATCGTCCTTGCCCGCCAGCACGCGGCGTCCGCGCGCCGAGAGCAGGTCTTCCAGCTCGGCCGGAAAGCGCTTCACGCCGCCACGCTTAGCAGAGATTTGGCGGTAAGGTCCGCGCATGCGCCGCCTGCTGCCGCTCGCTCTGACCGCCGGCTTCGCGGCGTGGAACTTCTGGCCGGCGGTGGACTCCATCCCGGGCTGGGGCACCGACCCGCTCCTGAGCCTCTGGACGCTCGAGCTCGTCTGGCACCGCCTCTCGACGCTGGGCCCGCTGCGGATGTTTTCGCTCCCCTTCTGGTCCGCGCCCCTCTACGGCGGCGCGGCGCTCGGCCTCGCCTATTCGGAGAACGAGCTCTATGCGGCCCTCTGCTGGTGGCCGATCCGCCTCGCCACCGGTAACGGCGCCGTCACCATGGGCATCGCTGCCATGCTGCTCACGCTGGCCGCCTTCGCCTGCGCCGCCGGCTTCCTGCATGCGCTGGGCTTCAAAAAGCTCTGCTTCTGGGGCGGCGCCGTCTTCGCCTGCTGCGGCTGGATCCAGACGCAGTACACGCACCACCAGAACCTCTGCATCTTCCTCCTGCCGCTCGCCTTCTGGGCGTGGGCGGCCTTCGCGCGGCGGCCCGACTTCGTCCGCGCCCTCCTCTGCGGCGTGGCCTTCGGATGGATCGGCGGCTGGAACCTCCACTTCCAGGTCTTCGCGGGCGCCTGCCTCGGCGTGCTGATCCTGTTGAACTGGCGCGCGCTGCCGCGGCCGCAGCTCGTCGCCCTCTGCGCCTGCGCGCTCGTTCTGCAAGCGCCCATCGCCTTCAAATACCTTTCTTTGAGCGCGACGCTGGGCAGCTACCATTCCTTGCAGACCTACGGCGCCACCTGGCTGAGCCTGTTGGGAAGCGGTGGCCGCCCACGGCTCCTCTTGCCTTCCGCCGACGTCAACGTCGAGGCGGCGGGATACCTGGGAGTGCCCTTTCTCCTCCTGGCGCTGGCCTCGCTGCGCCGCCCGTCCGCGCGGGGCTGGCTCGCGGCGGCGGCAATCGCCTTCTGGATCTCGCTGGGCACAGGAGCCGGGCTGTTCGACCTGGCCGCTCTCGTGCCCGGCGTGGACGCGGTGCGGGCCACGGGCCGCGCGCAGATCCTGGTCATCCTCTTCACGCTGCCCGCCGTGATCGGCCTGCTCGAATCCGCCTCGCCCCGATTCGCCGCCTTGGCGCTGGGCCTGGTCGCGCTCGATCTGCTGCCCGCTTCCGCCGCGCGGCGCACGCACGTCTCGCCGGAATTGTGGGGACCGCCCACCGCGCTCAGCGCCGAGCTCGCCCGCAGCGACGACGCCATTCTCGTCCTTCCCGACGCCGACGCCTACGTCATGCTCGCGCTCATCCAGAGCTGGACGCCGTACTTCTCCGGCCTGAGCAGCCGCATCCCCGCCGGAGAGGAGCTCATCCGCAATATCGCCAACTCGCGGCCGTGGACCTCGCGCTCCCTCGACGACGTGCTCATTCTCAGCAACGCCCGACGGGTGCTCACGGTGAACGCGGCGATGCAGGCCGAAGCGCGCGCCTCGCCTCACCTCGCGCTGCGCTCCTGCTCGCGCCATCTCGATCTCGGCGAGGTGTGCCTCTTCGACGCCCAGCCGCAGCCGGTGACGGAGCTGCGCATCGATCGCGACGCCGACTGGCATCCGGGCCACGCTGCGGGCTGGCCGGCCAGCGACTTGATCGCCACCCGCGCGGGCGCGCTCGAGGCGCGTGCCCTCGATCGCTGCCGGCTGGTCCGCGAAGCCCGCGTCTTCGGACTCCGCTTCCGGCATGAGTTCCCGCTGATGGGCAGCGCGCTCGTCGGCGCGCGCTTCCTCCCGGGCGAGCGCATCCTCCACCTCGAGGCGCGCCAAGCCCTCTTCCGCCTTCCGCAGGCGTCAGCGACCTTTGCGCTGGAGTGCCGCTAGCGCTGGTCCGGCGCGTGAAAGGCAGCTCCACCAGGAAGGTGGCGCCCAGACCTTCCTGGCTCTCCAGCCGGATGGTTCCGCCGTGCGCGCGAACCACTTCGCAGATCCAGAGGCCCAGTCCGAAGCCTCCGTAGGCGTTGGAGGAGACGGCGCGCTCGAAGCGCTCGAAGATGCGCTTCTGGTCTTTGGCCGCGATGCCGATGCCTTGATCGCGCACCGCCAGCACGGCGCGCTGGCCCTCGCGCGAGACCTTCACCCGCACCGGCTTGCCCTGGCCGAACTTGATGGCGTTGAGCACCAGGTTGGTGATCAGGTGATCGAGCCGCTCCCGATCCCAGTTGCCGACCACGGAGTCCTCCAGCTCGAACTCGAGCAGGCCCTCGGGGGCCGCCCGCTCTGCCGCCTCGCGCGCGACGAGGCCCAGGTCCACCGTCGCCCGGTCCAGCAAGAGGGCGCCGCCCCGGAAGCGGCCCACGTCGAGCAAATCCGCGACCAGCCGATCCATGCGGGCGCTGTTGCGGAGGGCCGCTTTCAGGTCGGCGCTGTCGTTGCCCTTGCGCTGCTACATCTGCAGGCGCAGCTGCAGCGCGGTCAGCGGCGTGCGCAGCTCGTGGCCGGCCACGGAGATGAAGGTCTCCCGCATCACCGAGGCCTCGTTGGCAGCCACCAGCGCGCGGCGCCGCGACTCCGCCACCAGCGCGAAGATCACGCCGATGGAGACGAAGAGCAAAAGGCCCGCGAGCGCCGGCGCCGAAGACGGCGGCGTCGCGGGCGGAAGGAAGTAGAGGTTGACGAGCAGCGCGCCGGCGGCGGTGGCGGCGAGGCCCTGCCACATGCCGCCGAACCAGCTGGAGGCGAAGTTGGCCGCGTGGAACATCATGTAGATGGTCCCGCTCATGAGGGGCGCCAGCGCAGAGTGGATGCCTAAGGCGAGCGCGACGCTGCCGGCGGGCACCAGCCAGGGTCGAAGTCGGGCCAACACGGAGTCCCTCGGAGATCGATCAGGTGCCGGGGCTGTCAAGGAGTGCGTCCCGTTCCAGTCGCGCGAGGTAGACCTGCGGCAACCCGGCGGCGCGCGCGCCCCGAACGAGCGCTTCGACGAAGCGTGCGCTCACCGGGCCATCGAAGGACGCGCGCTCGGGCCGGGTGGTGAAGGCAGTGGCCTCGACGACCTCACCGCCAGCGCGCACGCGCACGGAACGCTCGACGCACATCGCGGTGACGAGCCCTTCCTTGTGCTGCACGATGGGCCAGTCCTTGCCCGCGATCTCGAAGAGCCTGCCGAAGACGCTGCTGCCGCTCCGATCGGCCAGCCCGGCCACGCGACCGCCCCACCAGCGGGAAGGAAAGTCGTAGACCAGGTCCAGGTCGAGCGCCTCGGCGATGGTTCCCTCGGGGAGCTGGAAGAAGCCATAGGCGTGCTGCGCGCTCCATTCCACGAACGCTTCGGAATCGAGGACGGTGGAGTAGGCGAAGTAGCGGCGGGGGGGCGCGCCGTCGCGCTCGAG
>JANXXR010000363.1 GCA_025350525.1 Deltaproteobacteria bacterium | reverse complement strand
GGTGGTTTCTGCCGCTTTGGAGATCGCCGTAATGATGTTTTGAAACAGGTCAATTTCGTAATTGCTGTTGACCCCTTGCAGGATTTGCGCCACCCGCTCCAGCCCCATGCCGGTGTCGATGTTGGGCTTGGGCAGCGGCGTGAGTTTGCGATCTTCTCCGCGGTAGAACTGCATGAAGACCAGGTTCCAGATCTCCATGAAGCGGTCGCAGTCGCAGGCCGGGCCGAGGCACTTGCGTCCGGCGGTTTCTTCCGCGCAGGGACTCGTCCCCGGCCGCTGGTAATGAATTTCACTGCACGGGCCGCAGGGGCCGGTTTCGCCCATCTCCCAAAAATTATCCTTCGCCCCGAGTTTCCACATCCGCTCAGTGGGGATGCCAATCTCCCGGTGCCAGAGCTGGTAGGCCTCATCGTCTGCCGGCAGTCCTTCGCCGCCCATGAAAACCGTGGCGTGCAGCCGAGTGCCGTCCAAGCCCCACTCGCGGGTCAGCAGATCCCAGGCGAAGGGAATGGCCTCTTTCTTGAAATAATCGCCAAAGGAGAAATTCCCTAACATTTCAAAAAAAGTGTGATGACGCGGCGTGTAGCCGACATTCTCGAGGTCGTTATGTTTCCCGCCCGCGCGAACGCATTTCTGCGACGAGGCGGCGCGCGCATAAGCCCGGGTTTCCTTGCCGAGGAACAGATCCTTGAACTGGTTCATTCCGGCGTTGGTGAAGAGCAGCGTCGGGTCGTTCTGCGGCACGAGCGACGAGCTCTTGACGCGCTTATGCCCCCGCTCCTCGAAGAAGCGGAGGAAGGCTTCGCGGATTTCGACTGCGGTCCTGGGTGTCGACATGGGGGCGGGAAGATAAGGAAAACCGCCCCGCTTGTCACTGCAGACGCGCGGTCAGAAGGCCACGAAGGTGGCGATGCCGGCCTGGAAGTTGTTGATGGCCTTGATCTGCGTCGAGTTGGGCTGGAGGACGTAGCGGCGCTGCATGTCCACGCGCAGGTAGATGGGACCGACGATCTTGTACGCGGCCGAGGCGGCCAGCAGCGAGCGCTCGTCGATCTGGAAGGCGTCGCTGAACCCGGCCTTCATGTTCTTGCGCAGGTAGTAGCCCGAGAGCTTGATGATCTCGAGCTTGGGGAAGGTGGCGAAGAGGCCCAGCGAGGCGCCGTCGGGATCGCCCTCGTAGTTCTGGTAGAGCCCCCCGATCTGCAAGAGGCCCGCGAAGGAGAAGGCCAGCTCGCCGTAGTAGCCCTTGCGCTCGATGGCGCCCGGATTCGCCGCGCTCTGGTGCAGCTGCTGCGCGGCGGTGAACTTGGGGACATAGCTCTGCGTGGTCGCGCGCGCGGGAGTGACGGCGTACTGCACGCGGCCGAGGTCGTAGGTCTGGTCGAAGTACTCGGGGATGTAGCCCGGCTGCATCATCCGGTACTCGAGCCGCGCCTGGATGTTGATCTCGAGGATGGGCACCGGCAGGTAGAGGTCGGTGAGCACGCCCGCGTGCAGACCGTTGCCGGCGCCGGCGATGCGGTTCAGGTCCACGTAGGGGATGAGGCTGATGAGCGAGTTGTGGAGGATCTCGAACTCGGTGTCGACGCCGCCCGCCCAGATGGCGTTGTTGACGCTGATGATGGGGTTGCCGGTGGTGTCCTGCTGCAGGGTGCCGTTGGCGTTGTAGGCGAGCGTGCGGGGAGCAGTCCTATCGGTGACGCCGGTGACGCCGATGGCCCAGCCGCGCAAGAAGGGAGTGTCTCCCAGCGGGCGCAGGTAGGCGCGGGCCGCGAGCAGCGCGGGGTCGCCGACGTAGTCGGTCATGGTCTCGATGCCGAAGAAGGTGCCGTTGAAGTCGAGGGCGAGGCCAAACTTCGGGTGGTCGAGGTTGAGGCTGTTCGCGTACCGGCTGACCAGCGTGCCGTGGCCGATGGAGGCGCCCCAGAGCTGGCCGGCGAGGAAATAGACCGAATCGCGCTTGTGCCCGTAGCGGAGGTAGCGGACGAACTTGGTGTAGTCCTGCGGCTCGTCCCAGTCGCGCTTGCGGATCACGCCGTAATACGTCTTCGAGTCGCGGGTGGTGTCGGGGGCGCAGCACTTGTCGTTGTTGATGAGCAGCGCGTTGACCGGCAGCGAGAGGCCCAGCCCCACCGGGCCGAGATTGAACTCGGTGTTGATGACGGTCGAGGCGTAGACGCCCTCGCCCTGGATGCTGTTGAACGCCAAGCCGAAGAAGGCGCCCGACTTGCCGCTGAAGAGCAGCGAGGGATCGGTGAAGGAGCCGCCGGTCCCGCCGGGGTTGGGGACGTTCTGCCCGCCCAGGCCGCCGGTCTCGGGCTGCTGCTGGGGCGCGGTCCCTTGCGCCACCGCGGCCAATGACGTGGCCGCGGCGAGTGCAACGAAGAGCGGGGCAGGGCGAAAAGGCATGTCGGCTCCGAGTGGGCGAGGACCGAGGTACGGTACCCAACGTCGAGAGAGAGAGCCAACAAACGGACGCGGCGGACACTACTACCTACGCAGGATTAGTGCGCGGAAGAGCTGCGCGAATCCCGCAGGCGCGGTGGCGTCGGGCCAGCGGCGCGAACCCAGCTCCGGCAGCTCCAGCGCAAGCAGCCGCGAGAGCAGCGGGAACCTCTTGCGCACCTGGGCTTCGGGCGCGGCAAAGACGTCGCAGGAGGCGAAGCGGCGCAGGCGCCAAAGGTCCGTGTAGCTCGCACACCGGACCGAGAGGTCCGCGCCGAGGAGCGCGTGGAGCGGAAGCTCTTCGACGCCCAGCCCCGCCGCGCCGGCCGCCGCCCGCAGCGCGCGGAAGTCGATCGACCACTCGAGGTGCTCTCCATCGCCGCCCGCGGCGAGGAGCTGCACCGGGCCGGGCTCGAAGTCGCCGCCGAACTCGGTGAGCACCGCCGCGCCTCCGGGAGCGAGCACGCGGGCCAGCTCGGCGACGAGCCGGATCGCGCCGGTGTTGCGCCGCGCGGCGACCGGGAGATCCGCGATCACCTCGTTGGCGAGCACGAGGCCGTCGAGCGATCGGCTGCGAAAGGGCAGGTCGAGCGCGTCGGCGCGCAGCCCCGCCCAGCGCTGGTGCGGGCCGCGCGGCTGCGACGGCTCCGAGACGCGCCGGCGCTGGGCGGCGAGGAGCGCGGGCGAAAGATCGAGCGAGGTCCAGCGCGCCTGGGTGAAGGCGCCCGCCTCGCCGCGCCACGCCGCCTCGGCGATGTGCCCGGCTCCTCCGCCGATCTCGACCACGCCTGCGCGCCCTGGCCCGAGGCCGCGCGATGCGATCCCTTGCAGCAGCGCCTCGCCGTAGCGGCGCCCTTGCAGCGCGGGGTGGGGCAGGCGCAACAGGTGCGAGACGGTGCACTCCACCTCGTCGAAGCGCCGCCGCGCCGGAAGCCGGTCGAGGCGGTGGTGGGCGCGGGTCTGGTCTTCCACCTAGGACTTGAAGTGGGTGAGCTTCGGGCCGTCCCACGGCACCAGGAGCAGGCGGCTGGTGAGCGCGTCCATCATCCCCGAGATCTCGCGCATCGCCTCGGTGAACTGGGCGAGATCGACGCCGCCGATCTCCATCCGGTCGATCCAGGTGGCCACCCGCCTGCGGGCTTCGGCGCCCAGCTGGCGGACGTCGTCGGGAAGCTCGCGCTCCATCCGGGCGAGCGCGTCGTCCATCTCCTGCAGCCGCGCGATGCAGGCGCGCTCGGATTCGGGCCTCATGCGGCTGTTGTCGCGCTTGCGGGCGCGGGGCGCAAGTCAGGATTGAAGCGGCCTGCTCAAAGCGCGGTGGCCTCGCCCTTGCGCTCGGCCTCGCGCTGCGCCTTGAGCTTCTTCATCCGCCGCCGGATCAGCTCGCGCTTGAGGGCGCTCAGGTGGTCGACGAAGAGCTTGCCCTGCAGGTGATCCATCTCGTGCTGCACGCAGACGGAGAGCAGCGTGTTGTTGGCCTCCAGCTGCCGGCGCTTGCCGTCGCGGCCGGTGAACTCGCAGACGATGTGACCGAAGCGGGTGACCTCCTCGTACTCGTCGGGGATGGAGAGGCACCCTTCGGTGTAGGTGAACTCGCCCTCGGCGAGCTTGAGCACCGGGTTGATGAGCCAGAAGAGGCCCTCGCCCTTCTTCTTCTGCTCGCGGTCTTCACCTTCCTGCGCGGGGCGCTGCTCGACGTCCATGGCGATGACGTGGAGGTGCACGCCGACCTGCGGCGCCGCGAGGCCAACGCCGTTGGCGTCGTACATGGTCTCGGCCAGGTCGTCGCAGAGCTTGCGGACGGCGGCGTCGACCTCGCCCACGAGCTTGGCCTTCTGCTTCAGGCGGGGGTCCGGCCAGACGAAGATTTCGCGCAGTGCCATGCTTGTTCGCTCCATAGCCGTACGGCAGTCCGCCAGTATATTCATGACGGGCGGGTGTCGCCAGAAAGGATTCCCGAGAGGGGAATCCGATTCAGAGCAGCGCGCCCGGGTCGATGTCCACCGACAGCTCGACGCCGCTGACTTGCTGACCTTCGAGCAGCGCGCGGCCGATGCGGTGCAGCGGGCCGTGGTCAAAGGCGCGCAGCAGGAGTTGCCAGCGGTGCTTGCCGCGCAGCTTCGCCAGCGGCGCAGGCGCGGGGCCGAGGACGTCGGCCTGCTCCCCCCTGGAGATGAGCCTGCGGGCGGCGACGGCCAGGCGCTCGGCCGCTCCCCGGACCCGCTGCTCGACGTTGCCCTGCAGGCGCAGCGCTGCCAGCCGGACGAAGGGCGGAAAGTGAAGCAGCTCGCGGCGGCCGAGCTCCGCTTGCGCGAAGGCGTCGTAGTCGGAGGTGACCGCCTCGGGCCGGAAGGCCTGCACCAGCACGCGCCCGGGCGAGAGACCGCGGCCGGCGCGGCCCGAGACCTGCGTCAAGAGCTGGACGCAGCGCTCGGCGGCGCGGAAATCGGGGAGGTGCAGCGGTCCGTCGGCGTCGAGGACGCCCACCAGCGTGACGCCGGGGAAGTCGTGCCCTTTGGCCACCATCTGGGTGCCGACCATCAGATCCAGCTCGCGCCGGGCGAAGCGGGCGAGGATGGCGGCAGCCTGCCCGGGACCGCCGGCAGCGTCGCGGTCGAGCCGGGCGATGCGCGCGCCGGGGACGATCGACTCGAGCTCCTCCTCGACTTTCTCGGTGCCGCCGCCGAGCGCGGTGAGCTTCTTGCCGCCGCATGCGGAGCAGCTGGAGCGGGGCGGCTCGTCGTGGCCGCAGAGGTGGCACTGCAGGCGCTCGCGGCCGAAGCGGTGCAGCACCAGCGCCACCGAGCAGTTGGGACAGCCGACGGCGGAACCACAGGAATCGCAGAGCAGGGTGCGCGTGTGGCCGCGCCGGTTGAGGAAGAGGATCGCCTGCTCGCCGCGCGCCAGGGTTTCGCGCAGCGCCTCGGCCAGCGGCGCGGTGAGCAGCTCCGCCGAGACGCGCCGCTTGATGAGCGTCATCGCCGGCAGCGGGCGCGCGTCGACCCGCTCCGGGAGGCGCAGCGTGCGGAGCTTTCCTTCCTGCGCCCGGCGCAGGGTCTCGAGCGAGGGCGTGGCGCTGCCCAGCACCGCCACCGCGCCGGCCTTCTGCGCGCGGACCAGCGCTACGTCGCGCGCCTGGTAGCGCAGCCGGTCCTCCTGCTTGTAGGAGGGCTCGTGCTCCTCGTCGACGACGATGATGCCGAGCCGCGCCACCGGCGCCCAGACCGCGCTGCGGGCGCCGACCACGATGCCCGCGCGCCCGTCGCGCACGCGGGTCCACTCCTGCACGCGCTCGCGCTCCGACAAGCCGGAATGCAGCACCGCCACGTCGTCGCCGAAGCGCGCCCGGAAGCGCCCGGCGAGCTGCGGAGTCAGCGCGATCTCGGGGACCAGCGCCAAGGCACCGAGCCCTGCTTTGCGGGCGTGCGCGATGGCCTCCAGGTACACCCAGGTCTTCCCGCTGCCGGTCACGCCGTGCAGCAAGAAGGGCGCGAAGGTCCGCGCCTCGAGCGCCGCCGTGATCTCCCGCAGCGCAGCGGCCTGCGCCGGCGTCGGGTCGTGCTGCTGCGATCCCCACGGCGCCTCCGGAAGCTGCGCCGCGCCCGCGGCCACCTGCGAGAGGAGGGCGAGCTTGCGGGAGACCAGGGCCCGCAGCTGCGGCCGCGCTCCGGGAAAGGCGGCGAGCAGTTCCTCCACCGGCACCGGCGCGCCGCGGGCGAGCAGCCACGCCAGCACCTCGCCCTGGCGCGGGGCGCGCTTGACCACCTCGATCGATGCGCCCTCGGAAGCCTGCGCCATCTCCACCAGCGGCGCCGAGATGCGCGCTGGCGCTTCGGCGCGGTGCAGGGTCAAGAGGCCGCGCCGCGCCAGCGAGTCGAGCGCAGTCCGGGAGACCTTGGCGCCGCTCGCGGCCTTGCGCAGCGCGCGCCGGACGGCATCCTCGCTCTCCGCTGCCCGCCGCGCTCCGGCCTGCGCCTTGCGCCGCGGCGCCTCGAGGATCTCCTGTCCGGGAAGCTCGAGCTGGCCCAGGAGCGCGCGCCCCGCCTCGGTCAGGGCCGGCACCAGCGCGTCGCGGACGTCGAGGCCGGGAGGCAGCGCGGCTTTCACCGCCGGACCCAGCGGCGAGAGGTAGTGCTGCGCCGCCCAGCGGACCAGGGCGATCACCTCCGCGGTCAGGAGCGGCGCTTCGTCGAGCAGCCGCAGCGCCTCGCGCACTTCTCCGACGGCCTCGCCCTGCCCGAGCACGACGCCGGTCTCGGTGCGCCGTCCGAGCGGCACCACCACGCGCCGCCCCGGCAGCGGCTCGCCCAGCTCCGGCGGGATGCGGTAGGTGAAGACCCCGTCGCCCGCGGGCACGTTGAGGGCGACGGCAAACAGATGGTCACTGCCCGGAATCGTCTTCCTCTTCCGCGCCGGCAGAGCGGGCGCCACGGGCCTCGAGCACTTCGAACCGCGCGGTGAGCTGCCCGCCTTCCCACAGCTCGATGACGCGTGGGAACCCCTCCGCCCCCGCGGGATTTCCGTACTCGAGCAGGCGGAGGTCCGCGCCTCCCTGCGCGATCAGCCGCGCCGGCGCCTGCGTGTCCTTATAGAGCCAGAGCTGCGGCCGCGTCAGATCGTGGGCGGCGGCGCCCAGCACATAGGCGACCCGGTCGCCCAGCCGCTCGAGCGCGCCGCCGGCGGTCACGTCCGCGCCCGCCGACTGGGCCGCCATGCGCAGCGCCTCTTCCGCTCCTCCGGCGGGCAGTCCGCGCGCGGCCAGCAGCGGACAGGCGAGCTGCAACATCTGCAGCGCCGGCCCGGTGGTGCCCTCTGCCGTGCCCGACGGCTTGGCCGAGGTGCCCTTCACCGAGAGCGAAACGCCGTCGCCATCGAGCTTGCAGGAGAGCGGAAAGTGCAGCACCAGCTGCGCGGCATGGGCGCCCTGGTCCTTGACCGTCACTGTTCCAGAGAGCGTGACCTCTTTCGCCTTGGTGGAAGTGCGCGCCGCCGCCCGCCTCAGCAGCGAGCCGGGAGCAGGCAGGTACGCGACCAGCGCGGCCAGGAGGAGCGCGGTCATTGGGTCACCTTGCGCAGGTAGGCGAGCAGTCCGTCGCGCAGGTCGGGCCGCTTGAGCGCCCAGGCGATGTTGGCCTGCAGATAGCCGAGCCTGTCGCCGGCGTCGTGCCGCTCGCCCTTGAAGCGCACGCCGATCAGCCTCCCCTCCTGCGCCAGCACCGCCAGCGCGTCGGTCAGCTGGATCTCGCCGCCGGCGCCGGGCTTCACCTTCTCGAGGATGCCGAAGATGTCGGGCGGCAGCACGTAGCGGCCGATGACCGCCAGGTTCGACGGCGCCGTGCCGCGCGGCGGCTTCTCCACCATCTTCTCCACGGTGATGTTCCCGTCGGGCAGCGCCTTGCCCGCGGCCACGCCGTACAGGTGCACCTGATCGTCCGGCACCGGCATCAGCGCCACCGTGGCCTTGCCGGTCTGCATCGAGACGCGGGCGAGCTGGCCGATGCCGGGCTCTTCGCTGTCGATGAGATCGTCGCCGAGAAGGACGCCGAACCAGTCGTCGCCCACCGCCGCCTTGGCCGCCAGCACCGCGTGGCCGAGGCCCATCGGCTCCTTCTGCCGCACGCTGGAGAGCCGCACCGAATCGCTGATCTTCCGCACCAGCTCGAAGAGGTCCTTCTTGCCCTTGCGGGTGAGCGTGTCCTCCAGCTCGTAGCTGCGGTCGAAGTGGTCCTCGATGGCGCCCTTGCCGCGCCCGTTGACGACGATGACTTGCTGCACCCCCGCCCGCACCGCCTCCTCGACGATGAGCTGGATGGTGGGCGTGTCGACGATGGGCAGCATCTCCTTGGGCACCGCCTTGGTGGCGGGCAAAAAACGCGTGCCGAGTCCGGCGGCGGGGATGACGACCTTGCGGAGCGGGTGCTTCATGGCGGCGGGAACCTAGCATCGGGAATCGGCACCCGCCAGCCACAAGCGGTTATGCTGCGCGCCCATGCGCCTCGCCTTTCTCTGCCTCTTCCTCTGCGCCGCCGCGCGGGCGGAGTCCTCCATCAAGGATCCGGGCGCGCCCGGGCCCGTCAACGTCGATCTCTCCCGCGCCTCGGCGATGGGCGGCGCGGGGGCGGCCATCGCCACCTCGAACGACGCGCTTACCCTCAATCCGGCCGGCCTCTCGCAGACCAAGCGCTACCACTTCGAGCTCGACGGGATCTACGACTCGCGCTTTCCCGCCGAAGGCGTCCTCGCCAGCATCGTCGACACCGCCTCCACTCCGGTGGGCAGCGGCATCCTCTTCTCGCGCTGGGGCAGCGGCCAGGGCCAGGGGCGGGGCGAAGGCTGGGGCATCGGCTTTTCGTACTCCACCCCGGTCGGGCAGGGCCTCTTCACCGGCGGGCAGACCAAGTTCCTCCGCTACCGCGGGCCCGACGGCCTGATGGCCAAGTGGGCGGAGGACCTGGGCGTGCTCTCCAAGCGCGGCGGGTTCTCCTGGGCGGCGGTGGTGCAGAACATCTCTACCGAGAAGCTGCCGTACTTCCCGCTCACCGGCGTGGTCGGCCTCGCCTGGGGCGAGGACACCGACTGGCACCTCGCCTTCGACTACAAGGCCGACTTCTCCGACACCTCGCATGTGAAGCACAAGGCGGCGCTGGGCCTCGAGGTGCTGGTCGGCGACTCGATCGCGCTGCGGGGCGGGGCCACCTGGGACGCGACCCAGCACCTGTGGTGGGCGTCCACGGGCATCGGGCTCCTCACCGAGAAGGGCGGCCTGCAGTTGGTGTGGCGACGGCGCGTTTCGGGGGGATACGACCAGTTCTTCGAGGCGGGACTGACGCTCTACCTCGAGTGAGCGCAGCCGCAGCGGGCGGGCGCGGCTCTCAGCGGGCGATGCGCGGCGCCACCAGCGGCTGGCCGGTGGCGGGATCGGCCACCACGTCCACCTCGGTGCCGTAGGCGGGCGAGAGCACCTCGGGGCGCAGCACCTCGGCAGGAGCGCCTTCGGCGATGACCTTTCCGCCGAGCAGCAGCACCAGCCGGTCGCAGGCGGCGCCCGCCAGCGCCAGGTCGTGCAGCACCAGGAGCGCGCCGCCTCCGCCGCGGGCGCGGCGCCTGAGCGCGTTGACCAGCAAGACTTGATGGGCGAGGTCGAGCCCGGAGGTCGGCTCGTCGAGGATGAGCAGCGCCGCGTCCTGTGCGAAGGCGCGGGCGAGGAAGACGCGCTGCCGCTCGCCGCCCGAGAGCTGCGAGACGGGGCGGTCGGCGAGGCCCTCCGCGTCCGCCTCGCGCAGCGCCGCGGCGGCGCGCTCCAGATCGCCCGGGCCCTCCAGCGCCCAGAGGCCGAGGTGCGGCGCGCGGCCCATCAGCGCTACCTCGCGGGCGGTGAAGGCCAGGTCCTGCGGCTGCTGCTGCGGCAGGAAGGCGACGCGACGCGCGCGCTCGCGGCGAGAGAGGCGGCCGAGCGGGTCGCCGCGGAGGAGCACCTCGCCGCGCTGGGCGGTGAGCAGGCCGCAGCAGACGCGCGCCAGCGTGCTCTTGCCGGCGGCGTTGGGGCCCATGACGCCCACCACCTCGCCCGCCGCCACCTGCAGCGACGCCCCCGCCACCGCCTCGGCCGCGCCAGAGGCATGGCGGTAGTGGACGGCGCGGGCGTCGAGGAGCGCCACGGCAGCGGCGCTCACTTTCGGCTCCGCAGCAGCAGGACGAAGACGGGCGCGCCGATGATGGCGGTCACCGCGCCGACAGGCGGCTCGGCGCCGAGGCCGCGGAAGAGGACGCGGGCCAGGGCGTCGGCCAGGATCAAGAAAGCCGCGCCGCCCAGCGCCGAGGCGGGCAGCACCACGCGGTGATCCGGCCCGACCACGAGGCGCACCGCATGGGGGACGACCAGGCCGACGAAGCCGACCAGCCCGGTGAAGGCCACCGCGATCCCCACCGCCGCGCTGGCGGCGAAGAAGGCGAGCAGCCGCGTGCGGGAAACATCGACGCCCAGCGCCGCCGCGCCTTCATCGCCGAGGGCGAGGAGGTTGAAGCGGCCCGCGAGCGCGATCAGCACCAGCGCCGGCACCAGCAGCGCTACGCCGGCGCCGGCGAGGAGCGGCATCGCTTCGTAGCCAAGCGTGCCCGAGAGCCAGAGCAGCACCGCCTGCGTCTGGTCGGGCTGCAGCACGGCTTCGAGCGAGAGCACGATGGCGGAGGCGAAGGAGTTGAAGACGACGCCCACCAGGAGCGCGCGGGTGGGATCGAGCTGGCCGCGGGCGCGGCCGAGGGCAAAGACGAGGAGCGCGGCGGTGAGCGCGCCGGCCACCGCCGCAAGCTGCGCGGGGAGCAGGCCGACGAACGAGGCCGCCGACATCGCCGCGGCGCCCACCGCCGTTCCCGACGCCGCCACCACGATGGCGGTGCCGACCGCCGCGCCGCCCGAGAGCCCGAAGACGAACGGATCCGCCAGCGGATTGCGCAGCAGCGCCTGCAGCGCCACGCCGGCTACGCTCAGCGCCGCGCCGACTTCGGCGGCGAGAAGCACGCGCGGGACCCGCAGGCGGAAGAGGACGGTGGCGTCGGGCTCCTGTCCGCGCAGCGCCGCTGCCAGCGAGAGATCGCCGGCGCCGGTGGCGAGACCTACGAAGACGGAGAGGAGCACCAGCGGCAGGAGGATGACGACGGCGCGGGCCGCGCGGGCGGTGGCGGAGCGGTGGGTCACTGGCGCAGCGCCGCCGCGAGGTCGGCCAGCGCCTGCGGAATGCGCGGACCCGGGTGGAGGAGCGCGCTCGAGCGCAGCGTGGCGACGCGGGTGTGATCGAGACCAGCGACGGGCGCGCGGCCGGGAGGTGAGTCGATGCCGCAGAGGACGATCACCTCCGGCGCCGCGCGCACGGCGGCTTCGGCGCTGAGGCGGAAGAAGGGCTTGTCCGAGTTGCCCGCCGCGTTCTCGCCGCCCGCGTCCTCGAGCAGCTCGCCGGCAAAGCCCTTGCGCCCCGCCACCACCAGCGGCTCGAGCCCGAAGACCAGCAGCGCCTTCACCCGCCGCTTTCCCTGCGCCGTCTTCCGCGCCCGGGCGCGCG
>JANXXR010000357.1 GCA_025350525.1 Deltaproteobacteria bacterium | reverse complement strand
GGCACTTCGGGGCCCAGCCGGTCGAAGGCGCCCGCGTCGGTGACGATGGTGACATCGAAGCTGGCCTCGGCGGGAACCGAGCGGGCCACCTGGTCGGCGCCGCGGAGGAAGCGGAAGTTGTAGGGCAGCTCGTCGGGGTTGTAGACGGTGACCTCGCGGCCCAACTCGCGCAGCGCGCAGGCGAGCGCGAGCGCGGAACCCAGCGCGTCGCCGTCGGGGCCGCGGTGCATGGTGACCAGCACGCGCCGCGCCGTCCGCAGCGTCTCGATGGCGCGGGGCAGGTTCTCGTCGGGGCGCCAGTCGAAGGCGTTGGCGACGCCCTTGTTGATGGCCTTCAAGGTTTCGCTCCGCTCACCTTGGACCCGTAAGGAAGCGCCTGCGGCGCGTTGTCGAACGGGTTCACGATCTTGCTCCGCTCGTCGTGGACCCGCAGGGAGGCGCCTGCGGCGCGTTGTCGAACGGGTTCAAAATCTCGCTCCGGTCATTTGGAGTCGCCTTCTGAAGGCGGCGGCTGCCGGTCTTTTTCTTCGTCGTGCACCTGGCGGATCAGCTGCTCGATGCGCTCGCCGCGGTCGATGGCCTCGTCGTAGGAGAAGTGCAGGTCGGGCGTCACCCGCAGCTTGAGGTCGGCGGCGATCTCCCGCCGCAGGAAGCCCCGCGCGTTGTCGAGCCCCTTGGCAGTGTGCTTGCGCTGCTCGGCGTCGCCGTGCACCGCCCAGTAGACCCGCGCCTCGCGCAGGTCGGGCGACATCTTCACGCCGGTGATGGTGACGAGCCCGATGCGCGGATCGCGCATGCCCCGGGCGAAGATCTCGCCGAGCAGCTGCTGCACCATCTGCGCCACGCGCTCCGGCCGGCTGTGCGTGCTCATTTGTCGAAGTCCTCGTCTCGCAACCAATCTTCCGACGGCTCCCCGGGATCGGGCGGCCCAGCCCTCGGCTTCAGGCCGGACGCAGCAAGACCAAATCCGGCGGCCGTCTGCTCCCCTGGCTCCTGAGGCCGGAAGCCTGGGGCCTGCCCTCCCAGCTCCGGCTTCTGCCCGAACTCATCCCCATACATGTCCGAATACGTCTCGATCTCCAGCTCGCGGTTGACGATCTCCGCGATGGCGCCCGCGTCCCGCTCGCACTTGCCCAGCACCTCGTTCACGAAGCTGTGGTCGTTGGCCACCGCGGCCACCCCGACCACGGCGCGCTGCCAGTTGTCGTTGTCCCCCACTTCGGCGGCCGAGACGTTGAACCGCGCGCGCAGGCGGTCGAGGACCTTGCGCAGGACCTGCCGCTTGTCCTTCAGCGAGGCGGCGCCGTGGATGTAGAGCGTCAGCCTGAGGACCCCGACCACCATCTGCAATCCACCGGGACACGAACGATCGCGTCCTGTTCAATCCAACGGGACACGAACGTCGCGTCCAGTTCAATCCGCCGGGGACACGATTGGATCGTGTCCCCTAAATCAGGTTAGCGAGGGCCGGATGGTCTCCAACTCGTAGGCCTCGATGACGTCGCCTTCCTTGAAGTCGGCGAAGTTCTCGATGCCGATGCCGCACTCGAAGCCCTTCTCCACTTCCTTGACGTCGTCCTTGAAGCGCCGCAGCGAGGCGATCTTGCCGGTGAAGATGGCCTTGGTGTCGCGCACCAGCCGCACCATGGCGGCGCGGGTGACCTTGCCGTCGGTGACCGACGAGCCGGCGATGGTGCCCAGCTTGGGGACGTTGAAGGTCTGCAGCACCTTGGCGTGACCGACCACCTTCTCCTTGATGATGGCCTCGAGCTTGTCCTCCATGGCCAGCTTCACGTCGTCGAGCGCCTCGTAGATGATGCTGTACTGCTTGAGCGAGACGCCCTGCGAGGCCGCCGTCTCCGCCGCCTTCGACTCCGCCTTGGCGTTGAAGCCGACGATCATCGCCTTGGAGGCCGCTGCCAGCATGACGTCGCTCTCGGTGACGTTGCCGACGCCGGAGTGGATGACGTCGACCGTGACCTTGGGCGTGGAGAGCCGGATGGCCGCGGCCTTGAGGGCCTCGACCGAGCCGCCCACGTCGGCCTTGATGATGAGCTTCAAGACCTTGGCTTCGTCCTTCTTGCCCTGCTTCATCAAGTCGTCGATGGTCAGCTTGGTGTTCTTCGACATCTCCTTGTCGCGGGCCTTGCGGCGGCGGTGCTCGGCCACCTCGGCAGCGGAGGCTTCGTCCTCGACGATGTCGAAGTCGTCGCCCGCCGAGGGCGCGCCGTCGAGGCCGAGGACTTCGACCGGGAAGCCCGGCGGCACGTCGTCCACCTGCTCGCCGTGCTCGTTCATCATGGCGCGGACGCGGCCGGAGTGGCTGCCGGTGACCATGGCGTCGCCGACCCGCAGCGTGCCTTCCTGCACCAGCACGGTGGCGACGGGGCCGCGGCCCTTCTCCAGCTTGGCCTCGATGACCACGCCGGTGGCGGGCTTGTTGGGGTTGGCCTTGAGCTCGAGAACCTCTGCCTGCAGCAGGATGGCCTCGAGGAGTTTTTCCAGCCCGTCGCCGGTGCGCGCCGAGACCGGGATCATCATGGTGTCGCCGCCCCACTCTTCCGGGATCAGCCCGTACTCGTTGAGTTGCTGCTTGATGCGGTCGGGCTGCGCGCCCGGCTTGTCGATCTTGTTGATGGCGATGATGATGGTGACTTCCGCCGCCTTGGCGTGGTTGATCGACTCGATGGTCTGCGGCATGACGCCGTCGTCTGCCGCGACGAC
This sequence comes from Deltaproteobacteria bacterium, assembly GCA_025350525.1. Classification (GTDB taxonomy): domain Bacteria; phylum Myxococcota; class Myxococcia; order Myxococcales; family 40CM-4-68-19; genus 40CM-4-68-19. The sequence goes on along the minus strand of JANXXR010000357.1, from coordinate 357 downwards.
CAGGACCGCGATGTCGGTGGCGTTGGCGCCCCGCGCGCGCATGGCGGTGAAGGCCTCGTGGCCCGGGGTGTCGAGGAAGGTGATGTTGGCCTCGCCGCCGTCCGAGCCGATCACTTCCACCGAGTAGGCGCCGATGTGCTGGGTGATGCCGCCCGCCTCGCCCGCCGCCACCGTGGTCTTGCGGATGGCGTCGAGGAGCGAGGTCTTGCCGTGGTCGACGTGGCCCATGATGGTGACCACCGGCGGCCGGAAGATGAGGTCCTCGGGCTTGTCCTCGACCTCGGGCACGAAGTCGGTGACGTCGAACGTCTTGCGCGTCACCTCCCAGCCGTAGCCGGTGGCGATGGTCGTGGCGGT
>JANXXR010000339.1 GCA_025350525.1 Deltaproteobacteria bacterium | reverse complement strand
GAGCGGATGGCAGGGGCGGCAGAATTTCCTTTTCTCTGTACGATGGAACCGGACGGAGCTTGTCGATCACCAAAGAGCTGGAGTCGTCGCTGCGCCTCGCCTTCGCGGAGGCCAAGGGCCGGCGGCATGAGCACGTCACCCTGGAGCACCTGCTCTACGCGCTCTTGCGCGACCCCATCGCGACGCGAATCCTGCGCGCCTGCGGGGCCCGGCTGCCCGAGCTGAAGCGCGACCTGGAGGCGCACCTCGCCGAGACCCAGCCGCAGCTTCCCGAAGGCAGCGAGCGCGACCCCGAGCAGACCCGCGCCTTCCAGCGCGTGCTCGAGCGCGCCGCCATGCAGGTGCAGTCGTCGGGCAAGGACACCATCGACGGCGGCAACGTGCTGGTGGCGCTCTACCGCGAGCGCGATTCGCACGCTTTATACCTGCTTGAAAAACAGGGCGTCACCCGGCTGGACCTGCTCCGCTACATCTCCCACGGCGCCCTCAAGGTCCGCGGCGAGGACGGCATGCGGCCGGCCGGCGACGACGACGAGTTGCACGCGCAGCCGCCGGGCGGCGCCGAGGACGAAGACGGGGGCCTCGCCGACGACCCCCTCACCGCCTACTGCGTGGACCTCATCGCCCGCGCCGCCGAAGGGCGCATCGACCCGCTGGTGGGCCGCAAGGCCGAGCTGGAGCGCACCATCCAGGTGCTCTGCCGGCGGCGCAAGAACAACCCCATCTACGTCGGCGAAGCCGGCGTCGGCAAGACGGCGCTGGCGGAAGGCCTTGCCCTCGCCATCCAGGCCCAGCAGGTGCCCGACATCCTCAAGGACGCCCCGCTCTACGCGCTCGACCTGGGCGCGCTGCTTGCCGGCACCAAGTTCCGCGGGCAGTTCGAGGAGCGCCTCAAGGCGGTGGTGAAGTCGCTCGCCGAGAAGCCGGGCGCCATCCTCTTCATCGACGAGATCCACATGCTGGTGGGCGCCGGCGCCACCTCGGGCGGCTCGATGGACGCGTCCAACCTTTTGAAGCCCGCGCTGGCCAACGGCGAATTGCGCTGCATCGGCAGCACGACCTTCTCGGACTTCAAGGCCTCGTTCGATCGCGACAAGGCGCTCGCCCGCCGCTTCCAGAAGATCGAGGTCCTCGAGCCCACCCGCGACGAGGCGGTGCAGATCCTCAAGGGCCTGCAGAGCCGCTACGAGGAGCACCACGGCGTCAAGTTCAGCGAGCCGGCCATCGAGGCGGCGGTCGATCTCTCGGCCAAGCACCTCGTCGATCGGCACCTGCCCGACAAGGCCATCGACGTGATGGACGAGGCGGGCGCGCTGCAGCGGATCATCCCCGCGGCGCAGCGGGTGCAGATCATCGGCGTGCCGGAGATCGAGCAGGTGGTCGCCAAGATCGCCCGCATCCCGCCCCGCAGCGTCTCGAGCGACGACAAGACCGCGCTTCGCAGCATGGGCCCCGACTTGAAGCGCGTCGTCTACGGGCAGGACGCGGCCATCGAATCGCTGGCCAGCGCCATCCTCTTGAGCCGCTCCGGCCTGGGCAGCCCGCAAAAGCCCATCGGCAGCTTCCTCTTCAGCGGGCCCACCGGAGTGGGCAAGACCGAGCTGGCGCGGCAGCTGGCCAAAATCATGGGCGTGCCGCTGGTCCGCTTCGATATGTCCGAGTATATGGAGAAGCATACGGTCTCGCGGCTCATCGGCGCGCCGCCCGGCTATGTCGGCTTCGACCAGGGCGGGCTGCTCACCGACGCCATCCGCCGCCAGCCGCACGCGGTGCTGCTGCTCGACGAAGTGGAGAAGGCGCACCCGGACGTCTTCGACATCCTGCTGCAAGTGATGGATCACGCCACGCTCACCGACAACAACGGGCGGCAGAGCGACTTCCGCCACGTGGTGCTGATCTTCACCACCAACGCCGGCGCGCGGGAGATGTCGGCGGCGCGGATGGGCTTCGGCTCGGGCGGCCGCAACTTCATGGTGGGCGGCACCAAGATCGGCGTCGGCAACGATTCGTTCAGCCTCGACTCGACGGCGGGCGGCGACGCCAAGAAGGCCATCGAGCGCACCTTCTCGCCCGAGTTCCGCAACCGCCTCGATGGCTGGATCGCCTTCTCCAGCCTGCCCATGGAAGTGGTCGAGCGCATCGTCGACAAGCAGATCGACGAGCTGCGGGCGCAGCTGAAAGAGAAGAACGTCGAGCTGGAGCTCGCCCCCGACGCACGGAAGTGGTTCGCCGACAACGGCTTCTCCCCGCAGTTCGGCGCGCGGCCGATGGCGCGGCTCATCCAGACGGCGCTGAAGAAGCCGCTGGCCGAACGGATCCTCTTCGGGGATCTGGAAAAGGGCGGCAAGGTCGTCCTGCGGGTCAAGGACGAGAAGCTGGCCATCGAAAAGGAGTGAAATTGAGTGAACGGGGGCTTGCTCCGGTAGAATGTCAGCATGTTCCTGCTCGCCCTGCTGCTCGCCCAGGCCTTGCCGCCGCCGATGCCGGTGGACGAAGAGCCCAGCGCGCTGGCCTGCACTTTCGAGGCGGCGCTGGGCGGGGCGCGATGCCTCTACGAAGCTGCCTCCGCTCCGGGCACGCCGCGCGCCAACAGCCAAGCCGCTGCCGATGCAGGACTGCGCGCTTGTCTCGCGGAGGCCGGACGCGACGCTGGACTGCGCAAGGAGTGCGAGGCGGCGGTGGCCGAGGCCAGCCTCGGAGCGCGTTGCGCACTGTCCGCGCGGCTCGCCGACGATCGCGGCCTGCTGACGGTCGAGGCGCGTGGCTGCGTGGAAGCCGTCCGCGAGGCCGTAGCGCGAACCTCGAGGGCGGCCGCGCTCTCCGGCGACTGCTGCAAGTGCCTGGGCGAATCCCGCTGCGCCGTGCCAGCCAGCCAGTGCCGCCGTG
>JANXXR010000311.1 GCA_025350525.1 Deltaproteobacteria bacterium | reverse complement strand
TCTATCGCGTGCGTCGCGAGAACACCGACTACGCGCTGAAGATGTCGAAGCTGAAGATGTCGGAGCTCGGCGCCGCCGATCGCAAGCACAACGAAGATCGCTTCCGGCGCGAGGTCTCGATTCTCCTGGCGCTGAGTCATCCGAACATCGTCCGGGTGCACGCCTTCGACTACTGGCCGACGCGCGATGGGCACCCCTTCCTCATCATGGACTTCGTGGAGGGCGAGCGCCTCTACGAGTGGCAGCGGAAGCTCGCGCCGTCGCTCCGCAGCATCTGCCACGTCTTCATCAAGACGGCGCTGGCGCTTCACGAACTCCACCGCCACGGCATCTTTCACCGCGACATCAAGTCCGACAACCTGGTGGTGCGGCCAGATGGCGAGCCCGTGCTCCTCGACATGGGCATCGCCCGCAGCGGCTCGAACTTCACCGTGACCGCTGAACGCAGCGTACTCGGGACGTTCGCGCACTTCTCGCCCGAGCAGTGCCGCTGCTATTTGTCCGAGGAGTTCCAGCGCGGTGAGAAGCGCTTCGAGCAGACGGCGCGATCGGAGCTGCACAGCCTCGGTTACATGCTCTACGAGGTCCTCACCGGCAGGGCGCCTTTTCCTCCGGGCGAGGACGAGTTCGCGCTGATGCGCTCGATCGCGCACGCGGTCCCCGTCCCACCGTCGATGGTGAATTCACACGTGCCAGGAGCCCTCGACAGCGTCGTGATGCGCCTGCTCGAGAAGGATCCGTTGCAGAGGCCCGAGTCGGGCCAGGTTTTCGCCACCGACCTCGATCACGTGGTCGCCGACGCTTCGGACAGCAGCTGGGATGCGCCATTCGACGTCCCCGTTCCGCTCGCGCACGACGCGCCCACGCCTCCCTCGCGCCGGCTCGCTGCTCGGCCCGTGAGCGACGAGCGCGGTGCGCCGAAAAAGCCGGTGTCCGCCGAGCGGCCCGTTGCCGGTCCGGCGGCGGCGAGGGCCGCCTCCATCGAGAAGCTGCAGCCGCCGGAGCTCGACGGCCGCTTCTCTCCGCCGACGGTGGACAAGTCGCAGTTCCAGTCGCCCGTTCCAAGCGTTCCCGCGCACGCGGCTGCACCCGCCGCTGCTGCAGATCAGGCGCACACGCTTCAAGGAGAGATGGCGAAAGTCGCGGCCAAGTTGGGCACCGCGAGCCGTTCCGCGCAGCGCTCGCGCGTGACGCAGGTTGCACTCGCGCTCGGGGTTCTCGTCGTCATCGGTGGCATGCTCGCCCTGATGAGCCAGGGAGCGAGGACGCAGAAGCCGAGGAACCTCCTCGCAGAGGTTCAGAAGAACGAGAAGGCGGCGGCGCTCGATGGTGGCGCCGGCGCTGTCGCCGCTCCTGCCGCATCGCCGGCGAACGCGACCGCGGCCCTCGCGCCACCGCCTCCCGCGCCCGCCGAGAAGCCTGTGTCGCTGGTCGAGAAGAAGGCCGTCGCGGCGAACCGCGATACTCGCGACCTCGACGCCGACATCGCCCGCGAGTTTGGACGGCCGACGATCCCAGACACGAAGATCAAGGCCGGCGCGGCGGCGCCGCTTACGCCCGAGAAGGCAAAGCCGGAGCAGCCTGCGTGGTTGCAGATCGCGATCCCAGAAGAGCCGGCTGCAGCCACGCGGACAACCGCCGGCACCTCGGCCACGGGCGCTGTGGCGCCGCCCCCTCGGTACGGCGTTCCAACGGGTGCGCACATCCGCGCGCGGCTTCAGACGAACCTCGACAGCCGCACCGTCGCGAACGGACCTGCCGAGGCGATGCTGATGCGGCCCTTCCTCGCCAATGGAAAGGCCGTCTTCGCTTCGCGCACCATGCTCTACGGCACCGCTCAGACCAGCGGGAACCGATTCACGATCCGCTTCACGCGCGTGAGGCTGCCCGATGATACGGAGATCGCATTCGAGGGCCTCGCCTACGACAGCACGGAGCGCAAGCCTGGCCTCGCCGGGCGAGTCGTCGGCTCGCCGGCCGTGCAGCCCGGTAACAACACGGGTGCCAAGGTGGCGTCGGCGATCGCTGGTACGGCGCTCGGCGCCGTCGGAGGTGATCTCGCCCAAGACGCCGCCCGCCAAGCCGGCCAGGTGGTCCTGCGCGACGCGACGAGCTCCGATGCGCAGCTCCCCTCGGGCCAAGCGCTACTCCTCGACGCAGGTCAGGA
>JANXXR010000303.1 GCA_025350525.1 Deltaproteobacteria bacterium | reverse complement strand
AATTCGATTCCAGATCGCCGTCTGCCGACGAGTGAATTCGTCGTAGGCGCAGCTGTTCGCGTACCAAGCATCAACGCTCCCCCTTAACTCGGCAACGAATCGCTGAATAGTTTCATTCATGGACCCTAAAGGTGCTCTCATCGAGAGGAATAGCAAGGCTTGGCTCCAACCCTTGACTCTCACGCACAGAGAGCGAACGTCGCTCTCATGCCAACGAGAACCATCGCGTACCTGAGGGTCAGCACCGAGAAGCAGGCCGACCGCGGAGTCAGCCTCGACGCCCAGCGAGCCAAGGTGAAGGCCTACGCGCAGCTCTACGACCTCGTGCTGGCGGAGGTGATCGTCGATGCCGGCGAGAGCGCCAAGCACCTCGACCGCCCAGGCCTGCAGCGCGCGCTTGGCGATGCTGAAAGCAGGCGATGCCGATGCCCTGCTGGTGGTGAAGTTGGACCGCCTCACCCGCAGCGTGCGCGACCTCGGCCACCTGGTCGAGAAGTACTTCGCGCCCGGCAAGGCCGCGCTCCTCAGCGTGGGCGAACAAATCGACACCCGCAGCGCGGCCGGGCGGCTTGTCCTGAACGTCCTCGCTTCGGTCAGCCAGTGGGAGCGGGAGGCCATCGGGGAGCGGACGGCAACAGCCATGCAGCACAAGGCCAGCCAGGGCGAGTACACCGGCGGCAGGGCCCCCTACGGGCGCCGTGTGGCCGCGGACGGCGAGCGGTTGGAGGCTAATCCGGGGGAGTCCGAAGCGCGCGACGTGGCGCGGTGCGGGCTCTATCTGCGATAAGAAGAAGGTCTAATGCTCTCGCGACTCCTTCAAGCATTCGCTTGGTGCGCCGTGTCGAATCGAACTACACGCCTCCGGCGGTGGACGTGACTGGCACCGGCGCGGTACAAACGGCATGGGATTTGGACCGGGCAGTGAGCTCGATGACGCCGAGCGGGATGACCGCGATCGTGCCGCACTACGACCTGGTGAAGGCGCGCCCGACCAGCGTGGACTTCAGCGCGCGCACGAATTCATTCGGCTACAGCGCGAGCACCGGGCAGCTGACGTCGATCACGACGCCCGACGGCGTGCTCGGGTACACCTGGGACGGTCCGCTTGCTGGCGTCGCAGACCTGGTCAGGCGGCCTGGTGACGGGCACGGGTCTCGCGCACCACCTACGATGGGAACTTCTGGCTCAAGACCGAGACCTACGGCGGCCAGGCCGTCAATTACAACTATGACAACGACGGCCTGCTCACCGCGGCGGGAAGCTTGACCATCAACCGCAGCCTGGCGACGGGATTCGTCTCGGATACCAGCTTGGGTTCGGTCACTGATACGCATGCATATACCAACTACGGCGAGGAGCAGAAGTACACGGCAAGCTACGGCGCCACGCAGCTCTACTCCGCCGACTACGGCACGCGCGACGGGCTCGGCCGGCTGGTCAACACGGTGAAGGGTTGGCTGCGAACGCAAACGCAACGAGTGCGCTCTGGAGCGGTGGAGACCTTGCCACAGCTGATCTCTACAAGACGCGTGACGGAGAAATACTCGTGAGGCCAAAGGGAGGGAAGGGCCCCGGAGAACCAACGAATCTCAACATCTACGAAATAATGAAAAGAGGGCAGTAGTCATGCAGCCTCTTGTGCGCGCACTGCTGTATATTGACGAATTCGATTGCACGCCCGAGCAGATCAGCTCGGTTCTCGGGCTTGAAGCCTCGCGCGCCTGGATAGCGGGAGACAAGATCGGAGAGAGCCCCCGCGTGCGCACTTCAAACGGGTGGGTACTCGAGAGTCGACTGGACGAGGAACCGGATCCTCAACGCCATGTAGCTTGGTTGCTTGAACGCCTCCCGTCGACCTTTGAAGGGCTCCGAAAGGTCGCGTCTAGGTGGGACGCGCAATTGTCGTTAGTACTCGAAATCAGCGACGCGACGCCCCCGTTCAACCTGCCTGCCCCCCTGCTGGCGCAACTCGTCACGCTGGGGGCTAGTCTCGACATAGACATTATCTTGATTGAGTAAACAGCGGTCATTCGCTCCTACGACGCAGTGCGGACACGCGCTTCCTGCTGCGCGCCGAGCCGATGCTGGAACCGAACGGCGAGAACGTCGAGATGGTCCTCGACTCCGCGTTTCAGGAATTCGGTCTGCCCAAGGCGATTCGCTCGGACAACGACCCGCCGTTTGCCTCGACCGGCGCCGGTCGCCTGGCCGCCCTGTCGGTGTGGTGGCTCAAGCTCGGCATCCGCCTCGAGCGCATCGAACCGGGCAAACCGCAGCAGAACGGGAGGCTCGAGCGGTGCCACCTCACGCTCGAAGAAGCGGTGAACCCGCCGGCGCGCAATCTCGTCGAGCAGCGCCGCGTCGTCGACGCGCGGCGCGGCGACTACAACGAAGTGCGACCCGGCCGTGGCCTACGACTCGCAGTCCCGCCCCACTTGCACGGTGTACGAGCCGGTTTACGGATCGATCGTCGCCGCCCCGACGGACCCAGCCGCATGCGCTTCCAGCTACTCCGAAGGACCGAGCTCGGCTGCAGGAAAGGATTCTCCGTGAGGTAAGGAGACGCGTGCGACCAGACCTGCTCGGCGCTCGCGCAGCCGTCCGCCGTCGCGGTGCGCGCGAATTTTCCGAACAGTTCGTCTTGCACCGGTTGCAGGATCGCGGTGGCGATGCCGATGCTCGCGCTGCACGCCCCAAGGTCGTAGGTCCACGCCGCCTTGATGCTCCCGAGCAGTCATCCGAGTCTAGGTATCCGCTTCGCTCAGGCAGCCACGAGGGATAGTGGGGGGCGTCCAGCGAGCGTCGCGTAGGTGGGCGGCCGCGTGAAAGCGCGCTCGAGCAAGCGCTGGAAGAGCAGCCAGCGATTCGCAGAGCGGCGCCGAT